>JBDSMV010000392.1:0-10444 GCA_039915715.1 Rubrivivax sp.
CGACCGCACCACCATCGCCGAAGCCTTGCGCGGTTTGCGAAACGATCTGCTGGCGGTGGCCAACCGCAGCGACGGAGCCGGCCGCTACCTGTTCGGCGGCCAGGGTTCCGACCGGCCACCACTGCTCGACGGGCCCGGTGGCGTGGCCTACATCGGCACCACCGGCGAGTTGCAAGGCGCAGCGGGCGAGGGTGCTCGGCTGTCGGTCGACGGGCGTGCCGCGTGGCTGCAGGCCCCCGATACCGCCAACCCCGGCTCGACCTTGTCGATCTTCGACAGCCTGGACCGCACGATCAATGAGTTGCTTACTCCGGGGCGCAGCAGCGACCAGATCGCGCAGACCGTGCGAGCGGGCCTGGGCGGCATCGACGATGGCACCGGCAACCTGTCGGTCTGGCGCGCGCGAGCCGGTGAGTCGCTCAACCGGCTCGACCGCCTGGCCGACCGTCTGAGCCAAACCGAACTCGACGCCGAGCGCGACAAATCCGATGCCACCGACCTCGACATGGTGCGGGCGCTGTCTGAATTCCAAGCCAGGAAGACCGGGTACGATGCCGCGTTGCAGACCTATTCGCTGGTGCAGCGCATGACGCTGTTCGACTACATCCGCTAACGCTCCCCGCCCCGAACTCCGGACGGCCGAGCAGGCCCCGAACAGCCCGAATCAGCCTCGACCCATGCAAGACCACCCCGTACTGGCCCATGTGGCCCTGGGCTACAGCCCGATGATCGACCGCCAGCGCGCGGTCGTCGCCACCCGCCTGTCGGTGCTGCCGGAGTCTTCCGATGCTGCCCCCGATCCCGCAGCGCTGCTGGCGGCATTGGCCGAGGTCTGGCCCGACAACAACGACAGCGCCGACGCCCCGCTGTCGCTGGCCTTGTCACCCCGCCCGTTGACCGGTGCAGCCGCTCAGCCAGGCACCCCCGTGCGGCGCATCGGCGAAGCCGGCCGCGCGCACCCGCCGGTGTCGCTGAACCTGGCCGGCGAAGCGCTGCTGCGAGAAACCTTGCGCAGCGCGGCCGGGCGCGACCTGATGATCGAAGTGCCCGCTTTCATGGTCGGCGACCCGGCACAGATTCCGGCGTTGCGCGAGTTGCAGGCTGCCGGCACGGTGCTGTTGATCAAGGGCAGGCCGTTGACCCCGCTGCCGCCCGAGGTGCTGGCGTTGTTCAGTCATTCGATCGTCGAGGCCGGTGACGACCGCCGCAGTGCCGCGCCGGCACCCACAGAGCGGCGGGTCAGCACCGTGCAGGCAGGTGCCCGCACCAGCGCCGAAATCGAAGCCGCGTTCGCGCGCGGCGCCGTCGCCGTGCTGGGCTGGCCGCTGGACGATGACGCCCCACGCCCCAGTGGCCGCGCTGCCGTGGCCAGCGATGTCAACGTGGTGATGGAGCTGATTCAGGGCGTCAACCGCGAACTGCCGGTGGGCAAGCTCGAAGACATCCTGCGGCGCGACCCGACGGTGGCCTTTCGGCTCATGCGCTACCTGAACTCGGCCGCCTTCGGCTTCAGCTCCGAGGTCAGCTCGCTCAGCCACGCGATCATGTTGCTGGGTTATCAGAAGCTCAAGCGCTGGTTGACCGTGTTGCTGGCATCGGCAGCCAAGGGCGTCAACGCGCAGCCGCTGATCTATGCGGCGGTGCGGCGCGGCTTGCTGATGGAGGAGCTGGCGCGCGAGCAGGGCGACGTGGAGATGCGGTCGGAGATGTTCATGTGCGGGGTGTTCTCGCTGCTGGACCGGCTGCTTCAACAGTCCTTTTCCGAGCTGGTCAAGAGCGTGCCATTGCCCGACCGCGTGCAGCAGTCGCTGCTCGGCGACGGCCCCTACGAGCCCTACCTGGAACTGGTGCGGGCGATCGAGCAGGAGTCGCTGTACGACGTGCGCGACATCACGCAGCGCCTGCTGCTGAGCCCGAAGGCCGTCAACCGGGCGGTGCTGACCGCGCTGCACTCGGCACGCCAGCTCGACACCAGCCGGTGACGCGGCCGCCCGCCGACCCGCGGCGGCCGCCGCACATTCCGCCGCCGTGGACCCGCTGCTGAGCGCGCTCTGGTCGGCACCGCTGCCGGCCACACTGCAGGGCGCCAACGGTCGCCTGCTCGACGCCAACCCGGCGTTCTGCGCGCTACTGGGCCGGCTGCGGGTCAACCTGATCGGACTCGACCCCATCGAGCTCGAACCGGAAGAAGACCGGCAGGCGAGCCGCGAGGCTCGCCAGCAGGCCGAGCACGATGCCGGCCACAAGAGCCCGGCGGCCGCGCGCACGCCGCAGCGCCGCTTGAGTCGCGCCGACGGCACGGCCCGCTGGGTGCAAGCCACCGAGGTGCCGCTGCCCGGCAACGGTCAGCGCGCGCCGCGCGGCCAGCGTCTGACGCTGTGGCATGACGCCGAAGCCGAGGTCGACGCGCGTGAGCAGGCGCGGCGGGCCCAAGAGGATCTGGCCGGCTGGGTCGAGCTCAGCGGGGTGGCGATGGTGGAGTACGACGCGGCCGGCCTGATCGTGCGTTGCAACGCGGCCTTCGAATCGTGGGTCGACCCCTTGCCGCAGGTGCTGGACGACGCCCCGCCGCAGCTGCAGATGCTGCTGGGCTGGAAGGCGGGTTCGCCAACGGGCGTGACGGCGGGTTCGCCAGCGGGCTCCCCACTGGGATCGATGGCGGCGGCGCTGGTGCCCGGCGGGCCGCCGATCGAACGCCAGGCGCTGGTGCCGCATGCCGATGGCCGCGCGCGCCGGCTCAGCGCCCGTTTGTCGTGTCATTGGGGTTCGCAGGGCCAGCGCCGCGTCACCGCGGTGCTGCAAGACCGTAGCGCCGAAGACGACCGCGACCTGGCGCGGCTCGAGATCGGGATGCTGATGGACACCGCCAGTGTCGGCGTGGCCACCTACGACCCGGAACGCGGATGGCTCGCGCCGCAGCGGGACGAGCCATCGCCGGCCGACGAGCAGCTGTGGGCGGCCGGTGCGCAAGCCGCCGCTGTCTCGCCACCGCGCAGCAGCGGTGCGCACTTGAGCATCGGCCGGGAACTGGTGGTGGCCGAGTCGCTGCCGGAATTCGAGCGCCTGCAGAAGGCCTTGAAGAGCGGCAGCCGCACCGAGGTGCGGTATGCCGTGCAACACCCCGAACTCGGCACCCGCTGGTTGCTCACACGGGTCGAGCCGAGAGCGCTGGCCGACGGCCGCAGCACCACCTCGGTGGTAACGCTGGACATCACCGACCAGGAGCACGCGCAACGCCGCAACCAGCAGCTGCTGCGCGAACTCAGCACGATCCTGGACAGCTCCAACGCCGGCATCGCCTACCTGCGCGGCCTGCTGCTGGTGCGTTGCAACCGACGTTTCGAACGCATGCTGGGCTTCGAGCCTGGCGCTGCCGCGGGCGCTTCGCTGGCGGAAATATTGAACCGCGGCATCGGCGAGCCGGCCGACGCGCGCGAAGCCCTGCAGGCGCTGGCCGAGGGCCGGGCGTTCGAGGCCGAACTGCCGTTCGCGCCACACGATGCCCGTCAGGACGCCCGACCCGACGGTCGCCACGAGTCCCAAACGAACCCGCAGGATCAAAGCCCCCCGCTGTGGTATTCGCTGTCGGTGCGCAGCGCAGAAGCTGCCGGTCCGCAGCCGGAAGCGGTGGCGGTGCTGACCGACATCACGCGCCTCAAGACCCAGCAGGCCGAGCAGGAACGGCTGCTGCGCGACCGCGAGTTGATGTTCAACCTGTCCGAGGTCGGCATCGTCTACCAGCGCGGCGCGCGCATCGAACGCGCCAACGATGCGATGGCCACGCTGACCGGCTATGCCACGCCCGAGCTGAGCACGCTGGACGCCGCCGAACTGTACGAAGACGCCCGCAGTTGCGTCGAGTTCGAAGCCCGCATCGAACACGGTCTGCGCGAACACGGCCGCTTCGTGGGCGAGCGGCGCTTGCGGCGCCGCGACGGCCGGCTGCTGTGGGTGCAGGTGGGTGTTCGGCCGGTCGATGCCGAGCAGCCCGAGCAGGGCGTGATCTGCTCGTTCGTCGACATCGACGAGCGTCGCCAGTCGCGCGAAACGCTTGCGCTGCAGGCCGAGCGCACACGGGCGATGCTGAATTCGGTGCTGGTGGGCATCGTCACCGTGTCCGAGCGCGGCATCGAATGGATGAACCGCTCGGCGCGGCGCATGTTCGCGGGTGAGCTGGCCGACTTCGTCGGCGAGCCGCTGTCGATCGTCGCCACCCCTGAACCCGACCATCCGTTGCGGCGCTGCGACGCCATGCTGCAGATGCCTGAAGGCCGTAGCGAGAGCTTCGAATGCCGCCTGCGGGGCCGCGACGGGCGCGAGTTCTGGGTCGTCGGCAATGCCGTCACCACCGGCCATGGCGCCACCGGTGCCGAGTTGACGGTGGCGCTGCTGGACATCGAGCGCCGGCGCCAGGCCGAAGTGCGCATCGCCCAGGCCCGGGCCTCGCTGCAGCGCGTGATCGAAACCGCGCCGTTGGCGATTGCGCTGTTCGACACCCAGGCCGATCCGGTGGCCGGGCTTGCAGCTGGTACTGCAGCTGGCACTGCGGCTGGTATTGCGGCTGGTGCTGCGGCCGGTTCCTCAGTTGGTTCTGCAGCCGAACCATCGACAGCCCCCGACCCGTTTCGCGTGCAGCAGCTCAACCCGATCGCCGCCAGTTTCTTCGGCCGACCGCTCGAGCAATTGCTGGGCGCGCCGCTGGCCGATTGCTGCCCGGCGCCGCGCGCGGCGGCCGTGCGGGGGTGGCTCGAAGCGGCATTGGCCGACGGTCAGACCCACCAGCGCGAATGGCACGACACGCCGGCCGAAGGCGAACCCGGCCCGCACCTGCCACTGCGCATCTGGGACTGCCGCATCGCGCCACTGCAGGCCGATGGTCCCGGCCATGTGCAGCTGCTGCTGGTGGCCAGCGACGTGACCGAGCAGCGGCTGGCCGAACAAGCACGCCTGCAAGCCGCCATCGACCAGCGCGAGCTGCTGGTGCGCGAGGTGCACCACCGCATCAAGAACAACCTGCAGGGCGTGGCCGGGCTGCTGCAGCAGAACGTTGCGCGCCACCCCACGCTCGCCACCGTGCTGTCCGAGGCGGTCAGCCAGGTGCAGGCGATCGCGCAGGTCTACGGCCTTCAGGTCGGCGCCAGCGGGCCGCTGCTGCTGGCCGACCTGCTGCGGGCGATCTCGCAATCGGTGCAGCGCACCTTCGGCCGCACGATCGACTTCGTGGTCGAAGGGTCGGTGCCGCATCTGCTGCCCGAGGCCGAGTCGATCCCGCTGGCGCTGACCGTCAACGAGCTGCTCACCAACGCCATCAAGCACAGCAGCGGGGACCACGTCGACTGTCGCCTGTCAGCGTTGCCTGCGGATGCCGCGGGCCCCGCAACGCAGGCAAGCCAGGCGAGTCAGCCGGGTGGCGTGCGCATCCGCATCGCGAGCCCGGCCCGGCTCGCTCCGGGCGTGGACCCTGACCGGGTGCGCGGCGGCGTTTCGGGGCTCGGTCTGGTGCGGGCGCTGCTGCCGCGCCGCCACGCCCGCCTCAGCCTGCAACAGCAGGGCGACGATGTCGTGGCCGAGATCGTCCTCAGCCCACCGGGCGTGACGTGGCCGCCACCCTCGGCCGGCGCGATCGGCGAGCAAGCCCTTGCGCCACAATCCGAGGCATGAAGTCAGCCGCAGCTTCAGAACTGCAGGACCGGCCCGACGCACAGGGCATGGGCCGCATCCTGGTGGTGGACGACGACCGACTGGTGCTGGCGACATTGAGCCACGGGTTGACGCAGGCCGGCTACGACGTGATCGATGCCGACAACGGTGACGATGCGATCCTGCTGGCGCACCAGCAGCGGCCTGAGCTGGCGCTGCTGGACATCCGCATGGAAGGTCTGAGCGGATTCGATGTGGCCGAGACGCTGCGCGACGCCTACCGCATCCCCTTCATGTTCCTGTCGGCCTTTGCAGACCAGGCCACGCTCGACAAGGTGCGCGAACTCGGTGCGCTGGACTACCTGACCAAGCCACTGGACGTGGCCCGCATCCTGCCGAGCGTGGCTGCCGCGATGGTGCGGGTGCGGCAGGCAGCGGGCGTCAGCGATGGGCACGCCGGCGGACATGCGGATGGACGCAACGATCGAGACCACGATGGCCGCGTCTTGCCCGACGCGGCAGCGGGTGCAGTTGGGGATGCGGATAAGGACGCAGACGCAGACGCAGACGCAGACGCAGCCTGCGCCGACCCGGTGCCGCTCGCGGTGGGGGTGCTGATGCACCGCCATTCGCTGACCCGCAGCGCGGCCTGGCAGCATCTGCAGCGGCTGGCCACGGAGAATCGCATGGCACCGGCGCGGCAAGCCGAACGGCTGCTGGTTGCGGTCGAAGAACTGGCGCGCAGTGCGCCTTGAATTTCCGTGGTGACAGGGCGGTCGGTGCGGGACCGGATCGACGAGGTGACGCGGCCCTCACGGGGCCAGCGTGAAGAAGAAGGCCGCGCCGCGTCCGGCCTCGGCTTCGGCCCAGACCTCGCCGCCGTGGCGGCGCACGATGCGTTGCACCGAAGCCAGGCCGACGCCGTGACCCTGAAAATCGCTGGCGCTGTGCAGGCGCTGGAACAGGCCGAACAGGCGCTCGGACGACCGCATGTCAAAGCCGGCACCGTTGTCTCGCACCACATAGGCAAATTCCTGATCGCCGCGCCGGTCGGCCTGCGCAAGCGCCACCCGCTGCAGCGAGATCACGGCCCGCGGTCGGCGTTGCGTGTACTTCCAGGCATTGCCCAGCAGGTTCTCCAGCACCAGCCGCAACAGTGTCGGGTCGCCATGGGCCTGCAATCCGGCGTCGATCTGCACCTCGGCATCGCGTTCGGGAGCGCTGCGCTGCAGATCCTCGACCACATAGGCCGCCAACTGCGACAAGTCGACCGGCTGCCGCGCCAGCGGCTGCTGAGACAGCCGTGCCAGCGTCAGCAGCGCGTCGATCATCAGGTTCATGCGGGTGGCGGCACCCAGCACGCGGTCGAGGTGGTCGTTGCCCACCCGGTCCAGCAGCCGGCCGTAGTCTTCCTTGACAATCCGCGTGAAACCCTCGACGACCCGGATCGGCGCCCGCAAGTCGTGCGACACGGTGAAGCTGAAGTTCTCGCTTTCCTGCTGACGTTCCAGCTCGCGAGCCCGCTCGGCAGCGTCGGGACGGTCGGCCGGCATGGCAGCGATCACCATGGCTGCCTGACCCGGCAGGGCCTCGGCAGTGGCGGCGTCGCCGACGTGCGGTCGGTCCGGCGGTCGGTCCAGCGGTCGTTTCAGCAAACGCTCTTGAAGTCGACCGAGCGCATAGGCACCGGCTGCCACCACCGCCAGCGACAGGATCACGTAGGTCCAGGCCGGGTCGGCCGACTGCAATTCCTTGCAGCCGCTCAGCCACAGGCAGGGCAGGGCCACGCTGAACCGCAGCGGCCACGGCCGTCGTGCCAGCGGGTAGCGGCCGCGGCCCGTGCATCCCTCGCGCATCCCTGCCATCGAACGAATTGTACGAAGCGCCACACGGGGGCCTGCTCAAGTCGGGGCCGCGACAGCCGAAACCACAGCCGTGATGGCCGCCCGTTCGACCTCCCCGATTTCGATTCCGCTGATGCTTGAACGACCCGTCGCGACCGTGGCAGCAACGGCACCTCTGGCGCTGGACGCAGCGGCGCTGGGCCGGCTGCGCGAGCTCGACCCCAGCGGGAAACGCGGGGTCGTGCGCTTGATCCTGAGCGCCTACGAAACCTCGCTGCGGCGCGCGCGCACCGAACTTTCCGCCCAGGTCGGCGACGCCGACCCGAAGATCCTTTTCCTCATCGCCCACACGCTCAAGTCGTCGTCCGCCAGCGTTGGCGCGCTCGACCTGTCCGCCGTGTGCGCCGAGATCGAAGCTGCCCTGCAACCGCCGCGCGGCGGCGCACCCGAATCGTCGCGAGCAGGAGCGGCGCTGGACGGCCAGATTGCACGCCTGGACGCCGAAGCCGATGCGGCGCTGGGGCTCGTGCGCACTATGCTCGACGGCTGATCGCGCGCCAGCCACGCGACCCCCACCGAATCTTTTGTTCCGATGACCCCCACGCATCCGTTCGCCGACGCGAGCTACCCGGCGCAGCCCGAGATCCTGCTGGTCGACGACGACGAAGTGGCGTTGATGCTGACCGCGCTGGCATTGCGCGATCGCGGCTTCAAGGTCGTCGAAGCGAACAGTGGTGGCGCCGCGCTGCGCAGCCTCTCGTCGTGGGCCCCGGACCTGATCGTGCTGGACGCGCTGATGCCGGAGTTGGACGGCTTCGACACCTGCCTCGAACTGCGCCGCATGCCCGGCTACGAGAGCGCACCGGTGCTGATGCTCACGGGGCTCGAGGACGAAGCCTCGATCACGCGCGCCTTCCAGGTCGGCGCCACCGACTTCTTCGTCAAGTCGACGCAATGGAGTCTGCTGGCAGGGCGCCTGCACTACCTGCTGCGCGCGTCGCGCACCCGCATCGAGCTGGAACGCAGCAAAGCCAAGCTGGCGCGCGCTCAGGATCTGGCACGCATGGGCAGCTTCGAGTGGCGACCGGTCGAGCGCGACGGCCCCGCCGGGCTGCAGATGTCGGTCGAGGCGATGCGGGTTTGCGGCTTCGGCACCCAGGAACCTTTGGGCCTGCGCCGCCTGCTGCGGATGGTGCCAGCCGAGAACCGGCGTGTGCTGATGCGCCTGCTGGAAGCGGCATTTGCCCAGGGCTCGGTGCTCAATACCGACGTGCCGATCGTGCTGCTCGACGGCAGCCGGCGCATCGTGCAGGTCGAAGCCGAGCCCGAGTTCAACGAACACGGCCAGCCTGCCGGCTACACCGGCGTGCTGCAGGATGTTTCGGACCGGCGGGCTGCCGAGGACCGCATCCTGAAGCTCGCCAACTTCGACGCGCTGACCGGTCTGCCCAACCGGCGACAGTTGTTCGAGCGCGCCGAACGGGCGCTGGAGCAGGCGCGCCGCATGCAGCACCAATGTGCACTTTTGTTGATCGACCTGGACCGCTTCAAGGTCATCAACGACACCCTCGGTCACGGCGCCGGTGACGAGTTGCTGGTGGAAGTGGGCCGGCGGCTGCGAGCCTGCGTGCGCCACAGCGACCAGGTCATGGATGGTTCGATGGAAATGGTGGGCGCCCGCTCGCACCGGGCGCTGGAAGCGGTGGGGCGCCTGGGTGGCGATGAGTTCGTCGCGCTGCTGCCCGAAATCGCTGCCGACGACGATGCAGAACGCGTGGCGCAGCGGGTGCTGGAGAGTCTGCGCGAGCCGATTTTCGTCAGCGGGCAAGAATGTTTCGTGACTGCCAGCGTGGGCGTGGCGATTTACCCGCGCGACGGTCTGAGCGTGGTGGACCTGCTGCGCAATGCAGACGTGGCGATGTACTCCGTCAAGGCCCAGGGCAAGGACGCATCGGCCATCTACAGCCCGCAGCTGGCCGGCCAGGGGCGCGCCAAGCTGGAGCTGGAAACGGCGCTGCACAAGGCCATCGAACGCGATGAACTGGTGCTCCACTACCAGCCCAAGGTCGACGTGCGCAGCGGCCGCCTGGCCGGTGCCGAAGCGCTGATGCGCTGGCAGCGCGGCGACGTGCTGGTGCAGCCGCGCGATTTCATCCCACTGGCCGAAGAAACCAACCTGATCGTGCCGATGTCCGACTGGCTGCTGCGTGAAGCTGCGCGGCAGGCCCGGATCTGGCAACAGAAGATCGGATTCACCGAGTCGATCGCCGTCAACCTGCCGAGCCGGCTGTTCGAACGCAGCGATCTGGTCGAGAACATCCACCGCTGCGTGACGGCCGTCAACGTGCCGCATCGCATGATCCTGCTGGAGATCACCGAGAGCAACCTGATGAAGGAGCTGCAGAGCGTGATCCCTTCGCTGCACCGATTGAACGAGATCGGGGTCGAGATCTCGATCGACGACTTCGGCACCGGCTACTCGTCGCTGGCTTATCTGACCACGCTACCGATCAGCGAGCTCAAGATCGACCGCAGTTTCGTCAACGACCTGGGCATCACGCCGCAGAGCTCTGCAGTGGTCACGGCCATCATCGCGCTGGCCCGCTCGCTGGGCCTGCGCGTGATCGCAGAAGGCGTGGAGACGCTGCGCCAGATGGAGGTACTGCACCGGCTCGGCTGCGGAATCATGCAGGGCTTTTTGTTCAGCCGCCCGGTCGCGCCCGAGGCCATGGAGCAATGGCTGGAGCAGACGGTGCTGCCACGCAAGGCGCCGTGGTTCGGTAGCCTGCAGGACGACGACGACGGCATCGACGAGCCGCCTCGCATGGCGGGCAGGCACGGTCAGGGATGAGTGCCGCGCGGCGCAGCAGGAAGTTGCAAGCGTGACTGCTGCGTCAGCCACCGCAGACGGCGTCGCACTGGGGGCTGCGGGCGGCGCAAGCGGGGCCGCCAGAGCGGAC
>JBDSMV010000145.1:0-3629 GCA_039915715.1 Rubrivivax sp.
ATCGACTACGTGCACCGTTTCGAGTCCGGCAAACCTGGTCCGCATGTGCTGGTAAACGCGCTCACCCATGGCAACGAGTTCTGCGGCATGACGGCGGCGACGCACTTGTTGGACACCGGTGTGCGCCCGTCGATCGGCACGCTGACCATCAGCTTCGCCAATGTCGCGGCCTATGAAAGCTTCGACCCGGCGCAGCCGTTCGAGAGCCGGCAGTTGGTCCACAACCTGAACCGCATCTGGTCCAGTGCCTGGCTCGACGGCAGCGAAGACAGCCCCGAACTGCAGCGCGCGCGCACCTTGCGCCCGGTGGTTGCCGCCGCCGATCACATCCTCGACATCCATTCCACCAGCCAACCGGTGCAGCCGTTCTGGGTCTACCCGCAGTTCCCGCGCAATGCGCAAACCGCCATCGCGATCGGCCGCCCCGCTGTGCACCTGGTGATGCCCCAAGGCCTGGGCAGTGGCACGCCCCTGATGCAGCATGGCCGCCACGGAACCGACGACCACCACGGCGTTGCCATGGTGGTGGAGTGCGGCCAGCACTTCAAGCGCAGCACCGGCGAGCTGGCCATTGAGGTGGCGCTGGACTTCATCGCCCATTTCGGGCTGATCGAGCGTGACCGTGACCCGGTGCGCGATCAGCCGCAGCAGCGTTTCACATTGCTCAAGTCCTGGGTCGTCAAGACGCCGGGCTTTCGTTTCGTGCGGCCGTTGCTGGGTTTCGAGACCTTTGCCAAGGGCGAGTTGATCGCCACCGACGGCGACGAAGAGATTCGTGCGCTGTGCGACGACTGCACTGTGTTGATGCCTGCGCGACAGGCCATCGTCGGCCGTGAGGGCGTGTACCTGGCGCAGCCGATTTCGAACTGAAGCGGGCTGTCAGACCGCGCTGACCAGCCGCAGCCCGGGCGGCAAGGACTCGCCGAAGATCCGACGTGTATCGGCTTCGTCGAGCACCGTGACTTCGCGCACCATCGCAGCCCAGCTCGGTGCAGCATGGGCGGCATCCAATTGGTCGGCCACCTGTTGGCGAAGCGCGTCGGGCAGGTCGCGTGCGCGGTCGCCGGTGGCGCGCGCGATCTGCGCCGCCGCAAAAGCGGCCGGCTCGATCCGGGACCAATCCTGGGTCTGCAGTCTTTGCACCCACTGGACGGCGTGCTCGGGCGGCACGACTTGGTGCAGACTGCCGTAGAGCGGTTGGCGTGCGCCGAGTCGGCCCAGCGCCCACCAGCTCTGCGGATTCTCTGTCGGGTTCTGCAGGCGTTGCAGCAGCCACCCGCCGAACTGCAGTTTGCTTCGCACGTCCAGCCGTTCGAACGATGCGGCCATGCGCAGCATGTCGTCCAGCCCGTCCATGGCCGGGCCTTCGGGCTTCTCGATGTCGGTGCCTGCCGAGGGTTGCAGGTAGTAGGCGATGACGTCGTACACCATCTGCTGCTGCTCCGCCGACAAGCCGCCGGCAACGCGGCGCCACAACGTCCACCATTCCGACCATTGCTGGCTTTCGCCGCTGTGGGCAATTCCGGGGCCGAACAGTTCCCACAACTGCGACACGCGCCATGCGTCCAGTGGGTCGCCGAAGCCGGGCCGCAAGCTGTAGCCGACCAGGTTGAACCACAGCCTTTCGTGTTGCGCCGTCCGCCGCCGCCGCTTTGCGTCGTCGAGCAAGGCGCCGAACAAAGCCCGCAGCAACGGCGTGTCCCAGGCAGCGCGGACGCCGAGCAGGCGCTCCAGTCTGGCGCGCAGTTGCTTGACTTCCTTGGCGTCGACGTCCTGGTTGCGTCCGCCGTATACCCGGCCGATGGCGGTGCGGGCTTCATGCAGCCGCGGATGGGCCTGCGCGGTGGCCTCGGCGGTGGTGTCGTGGGTTCGGCCGCGCAGCTGGAATTCGAGTTGCCAGCGCTGGCGTGGCGGGTCGAGCGCAACACACGACACCTCGAGCGTGCCGACCTCGGTGACCATGGCGCTCAATTCCACCAGCACCTCGTGGGTGGCGGCGGCGCCCGCCCGCTGCGGCTGCAGCACGGTGGCGATCGGCGGCAGGCGCGGGAAGTCGCCGGGCGGCAGGTCGATCACATCGCCAGGTTGCGAGCCGGCGTCGACCACACTGCTGGCCAAGTGAAAACGCACCGGGCGGCCCAGCCGCAAGCTGAAACGCTGCGCGTGCAGTTGCACCGGGTGGCCTGCTTCAGCGCCATGCGGCAGCAGGCAAATGCCGCGCGGCAGGGCTGCAGAAGCCCCGGCCTTTTCGCTATCCAGCAAAAGGAAATAGCTGCGCGCCGAGCCACCACCGATGCGGGGCGCGGCACCCGCCCGCGCCATCGCATAGGCCACTGCACCCCGTGCCACCGCCGCGTCCAGCTGAGGTGTTTCCAGCATGCGGATCGGCGCTGGGCCTGAGCCCACGGCGCTCCAGCTGCGCACCGTATCCAGCAAGCGCTGGCGCAGCGGCTCGGCATGGAAGACGCCGCCGTTGAGCAACACGGTGTCGGGCAGCTTGTCGTCTGCGTCGCCATGTTGGTGGCTCAGGAACGCGGCGATGTGGCGGGTGATGGCAGCATCGCTGGCATACGGCAAGCCGAATTCGACCAGGGCACTGCGCGCGCGTTGCGGTCGGGCATCGGCAGCCACCTGCGGAAAGAAGCCGTCGACCAGCAGGCGGTCGACATCGGCGCGGGCAAGCGTGGCCGAACGGGCGCCACCGATCAGCCGGCTGCCGCTGCCCAGCAAGGTGACGGTGGTGCTGTCGGGGCCGCCCGGGCTCAGCAGCAGTTCCTTTGCGGCGCGGCAACGCTGGGTCAGCTGCGTCAATTGCACGGCCGACAGCCGGGCAGCGCTGCCACTGAGCTGCGGTTCGATCCAGCGCGCCAACGCCAGGTCCATGTTGTCGCCACCGAGCACCAGGTGTTCACCGACACCGGTGCGTGTCAGTCGCGGCACGCCCTCGACCAGTTCGACTTCGATCAGGCTCAGGTCGGTGGTGCCACCGCCGACGTCGCAGACCAACACGCGCCGGGTATTTGCCAGATCCTGCGCCAAGGTTTCACGGTGGCTGTAGACCCAGTCGTAGAACGCCGCCTGCGGTTCCTCGATCAGCATCGGCGCGGGCAGGCCGGCCCGGTGGGCGGCTTCCAGCGTCAATTGCCGCGCGCCGTCGTCGAACGACGCCGGAACGGTCAGTACCACATCCTGGTTAGCCAGCGGCGCTTCCGGGTGGGCGTGGTCCCAGGCCAGCCGCAGATGGCGCAAGTAGCTGGCACTGGCTTCCAGCGGCGAGACCTTGTCGACATCGTCGGGCGCACCCCAGGGCAGGATGTCGGCACCGCGGTCGACGGCGGCGTGTGACAGCCAGCTCTTGGCGCTGGTCACCAAGCGACCCGGCGTCTGTTCACCCAGCGCGCGCGCGAAGTTGCCGAGTACCGCGCGTTCTTCGTTGGGCCAGGGCAGCAGCAGGTCGTCGGCCGCCAGCGCGCCCGGTGCCGGGTGAAACCGCATCGACGGCAACAGCGCCAGCGCTGCCACCTCTCCGGCGGCGACCGTCTGCGCGATCGGGAACACGGCGATGTCGGGGCTGCCACGCCGCGCGTAGGCCATGACCGTGTGGGTGGTGCCGAGGTCGATGCCGACCT
>JBDSMV010000436.1:0-8751 GCA_039915715.1 Rubrivivax sp.
CCAGCGCCGCGCGCCGCAGTTCGTCGTTCCGGCGCACGTCGCTCGAGATCGGGGGCAGGGCTTCGGCCGCGGCTGGGTCTTCTGAGATGCTCGACATGGTGGGCTCGTTCCTCGCGGGTGGCTTACAAAAATCGGGACGTGAATCGGAGACAAGACTGCGGCAACGCTTGAACAAATGATAGGCGGCGGCCAGCATGCTCCGGCTTTCAACCGCCTGCCATGGGCACAAGCGCGAATCGCCCGCCGCGGCCAGCGGCGTGCCGATGCAACGACGCGGCCGCTGGTGGATCGCTGTCCATAATCCGCCAACGCTCACGACCCGAGGCGCCTGCAGGCGCGGTGTTGCAGATGCCTGGCGAGTTCGACCTGATCCGCGACCACTTCACCCGACCGGCACGGCGCGCGGTGCTCGGCGTCGGCGACGACTGTGCTCTGCTGGCACCGCACCCCGGCATGCAGTTGGCCGTCTCCAGCGACATGCTGGTCGAAGGCCGTCACTTTCTGTCCACCGTGGCGCCCGACCGGCTCGGTCACAAGGCGCTGGCGGTCAACCTGAGCGACCTGGCTGCCTGCGGCGCCGAACCGCTGGCCTTCACGCTGGCGCTGGCATTACCGCGCGCCGATCCGGCGTTCGTCGGCCCCTTTTCCAATGGCCTGCTGGCGCTGGCCGATGCGCACGACATCGAATTGGTGGGCGGCGACATCACCGCCGGGCCGCTCAACATCTGCATCACCGTCTTCGGCCAGGTGCCGCCGCAGCAGGCGCTTTTGCGCTGCGGCGCACACGCTGGCGACGACCTGTGGGTCAGCGGCCGGCTCGGGGATGCGCGTCTGGCGCTGGAGGTGTTTCGAGGCAGCCTGACGTTGCCCGGAGCCGACTTCGATGCCGTGCGAACTGCGATGGAGCAGCCGCAACCGCGCGTCGCGCTGGGGGTGGCGCTGCGCGGCGTGGCCAGCAGCGCCATAGACCTCAGCGACGGCTTGCTCGGTGACCTGCAGCATGTGTTGAACGCATCGGGCGTGGGTGCCCGGGTCGATGTCGACGCCTTGCCCCGCAGCCCGGTGGTAGCCGCCCTGCCGCTCACCCTTCAGCACACCTGCCTGCTGGCGGGTGGCGACGACTATGAACTGCTGTTCACCGCGCCGGTGGCGCACCGCGACGCGGTTGTCGCTGCTGGCAGCGCAGCCGGTGTGGCGGTGACGCGCTGCGGCTCGATCGAGCCTGGCGCGGGCCTGCACGTGGTCGACCGCGATGGCGCACCGGTGACGGCAGCACTCCGCGGCTTCGATCATTTCGACTGACTGCCGGAACCATCCAGAGAACAACCGTGGCCTCGCCCGTCCGCCCCGACATCCGCTTTCTGTTGCGCCACCCGGCGCACTGGGTGGCGCTGGGTTTCGGCAGCGGCCTGGCGCCGCGGGCCCCCGGCACCATCGGCACGCTCTGGGGCTGGGCCGCATTTCTGGTGTTGGGACAGTGGTTGTCGCAAGCCGGCTGGGGAGTGGTGATCGCGGTCTCGCTGCCGCTGGGCTGGTGGGCCTGCACCCGCACGGCGCAGCACCTGGGCGTGGCCGACCCGAGCGCGGTGGTGTGGGACGAGGTGGTGTCGTTCTGGATCGTGCTGTGGCTGCTGATGCCGGCAGCGTTGTGGCTGCAGGCGGTGGCGTTCGGGTTGTTCCGTTACTTCGACGCCGCCAAGCCGGGTCCGATCGGCTGGGCCGATCGCCGCTTCAAGCTGCGCCCCGGCGAAGTCATCGGCTGGCGCCAGGGCTTCGGCATCTTCTTCGACGACCTGCTGGCTGCCGGCTGCACCTTGCTGACGCTGGCCGCCGGGCTTGCGCTGTGGGAACTGCGATGAACGAGACCCCGACCTCGACGCTGACACTGACTCTGGCGCTGGCCAAGGGCCTGCAACGCAACGGCCTTTGCATGGCCGCCGCCGAGAGCTGCACCGGCGGGCTGATCGCCGCCGCCTGCACCGCGCTCGCCGGTTCCAGCAACTGGTTCGAACGCGGATTCGTCACCTACAGCAATGCCGCCAAGACCGACCTGCTGGGCGTGCCGCCCGCTCTGATCGCCGCGCATGGCGCGGTCAGCGAGGAAGTGGCCCGGGCGATGGCACAAGGTGCACTCACACACGCGCCAGTGCAGCTGGCAGTGGCTGTAACCGGCATCGCCGGGCCTGGCGGAGCCGTGGCGGGCAAGCCGGTTGGGACGGTGTGGCTGGCATGGGGGCGTGCCGACGACCTGCGTGCCGAGTGCCTGCACCTAAGCGGTGACCGCGCCGCGGTGCGGGAAACCACGGTGCAGGCCGCATTGCAGCGCCTGGTCGCGATGGTGTCGCTGTGAACGTGTTGTTGTGCGGTGAGTTGGACGTGGCTGAAACCGAGGTCTGGCAGCAGGCGCTCACGGCCGCGATGCCCGAGGCGGTGTGGCTCGACCTGTCCGCAGCCCGACAAGCGCCGGCCGCGGTGCAGGCCGCCGTGGTGGCCAACCCATCGCCCGGTAGCCTGCAGGGCTTGCCGAACCTGCGCCTGATCCAGAGCCTGTGGGCCGGCGTCGACCGCTTGTTGGCCGACCCGACCCTGCCCCCAGGGGTACCGATCGCGCGCATGGTCGATCCGACCCTGAATGCAGCCATGGCCGAAACCGCGCTGTGGGCGGTGCTGTCGCTGCACCGTGGGTACTTCGACTATGCGCAACAGCAGCAGCAGCGGATGTGGCAGCAGATGCCGCAGCGCCGCGCCGACGAATGCAGCGTGCTGGTGCTGGGGCAGGGCCGAATGGGCTCGGCCGCAGCCGAACGGCTGGCGCAGCAGGGCTTTCGAGTTCGCGGCTGGCGACGCGACGACATCCCGTTGCCGCGGCTGTTGGTCGACGCCGAGGTGGTGGTCAATCTGCTGCCTTTGACTGCGGCCACCCGCGGCCTGATCGATGCCGAGTTTTTCGCCGCGCTGCCGCGCGGTGCCAGCCTCGTCAACCTGGGCCGCGGCGGGCATGTGGTCGACAACGACCTCTTGGCAGCGCTGGACAGGGGGCACCTGAGCCGTGCGGTGCTGGATGTCTTCCACACCGAACCGCTGCCCGTCGCGCACCCGTTCTGGTCCCATCCACGTGTCACCATGCTGCCGCATGCCGCTGCGCTGACCGATCCGCGCAGCGCTGCCGCATTGGCAGTAGCCAACCTGCGGGCAGCACGCGATGGACAGCGGCTGTCGCATCCGGTGGAGCGTTCGCGCGGCTACTGACCCCTCGTCGTCAGGCTCGGCATTTGCCGCGCCCCGACGACGTCAGCTAAGACCTTTGCGCCACTGCGCGAGCCAGGCCAACGGAACCCGCAGCAGCAACCCACCGACGACGATCGGCAGCATCAACCTCGACATGCCCCGAGTGGTCTTCAAGTTGTAGCGGATCGCGGAGGCGTGGTGCGACCACAGCATGCGGTAGGGCCTGCGAGCGGTCGAGACGCCCTGAACATGGGTCAGCACGGCCTGCGGTTCGAAGCGGACCTTCCAGCCCCGTTCGCGCAGCCGCCAGCACAGGTCGACTTCCTCCATGTACAGAAAATAGCCCTCGTCGAAGCCGGCAACCTCATCGAAGGCGCTGCGCCGGATGAACATTGCTGCTCCGGACACCCAGTCGACCCGGCCGGCCTGCGCGGGGCCCTGATCGAGCCGCTTGTAGGCGCGGCTCCAGCGGTTGTCGGGCCAAACCAGCCCGACGATGCCGTGTCCGGCGCCGGCGATGAAGCTCGGGAACGCGCGAGCCGACGGGTAGACCGAGCCGTCACTGTTGAGCAGGCGGGGTCCGACCACGGCGACTTCAGGATCGCTCTGAAGCGCCCGCGACAGCTGCGCGAAAGCACCGGGGTGGACGACGGTGTCCGGGTTGATGCAGAAGACCACATCGGTCTGAATGTGTTTGGCACCGTGGTTGTTGGCTGCCCCGAAGCCGGGGTTCTCCAGGCGCAACAGTTGCGTGTCCGGAAACGCCTGCAACAGCGCCAGGTCGGAGCCATCGGTGGATCCGTTGTCGACGACGACGATGGCTGCAGGCCGCTCGGCCCGCACGCTCTGCACGCAGGCGGTCAGGAGCGCTCCGGCGTTGTAGTTGACGACGACGACACCGATGGTCATGGACAAATGCGTGACTCCTGAATGAAGAAACCGGCCCAGCGCTGCCGCCGTGCAACCTCAGGCGTGAAGGGCCAGCGGTGCAGGCCGGCGGCCCGAGGTCGGCTTCGGTCCCGGTCCTGCATCCGACAGCGCCAGCAGCGCCAGCCGGCGCAGCGCCTGCCATGGATCGCGCGGCCACTGTGGGTGCTGCAGACCCTTGACGATGCCGTCGCAGATGCTGGCGGCGCTCAGCAGTCGGGCCAGCTGCGGTGCTCGCAACGACGGCAGGGCGCGCTCGAACACCCGCTCCCTGGCGCCCCAGATGCGCGCTTCGCGCAGTGCCAGCGGCATCGGCCTGCCCTCGTCCAACAGGTCTCTGGCACGGGCCAGCGCGCGCAGGTCGTCGGCCAGCGTCCAGTGCACCAGCACAGCAGCTTCACCTTCAGCCTGCAGGGCGTCCAGCATGCGCAATGCACGGGCCACCTGGCGGGTCCAGATGGCTTCGGACAAGCCGCTGAGGTCGTAACGCGCCACATCGAGCACCGCGGCTTCGATCTGCTCCAGCCGCAACTCACCCGCTGGGTGCAGCAATGCCAGCTTCTGCAGTTCCTGGTGCGCGGCCAGCAGGTTGCCTTCGACGCGGTCGGCGAAGAAAGCGAGCGCACGTTGGCCTTCTTCGCCTTCGGCCACGCGCTGGCCCTGACGCGCCAGGCGTTGCGCCAGCCACGCAGGCATCTGCCTGCGCTCGGGCGTTTCGACGCGCAGCGTCATTCCAGCGGCATCGAGCGCACCGAACCACGCCGACTTCAATGCCGTGCCGTCGAGCCGGGGCAGCTGCACCAGCGTCACCACGTCTCCGGACATGGCGGCGCAATAGCGCTGCAACGCCTCGCCCCCTTCCTTGCCGGGCTTGCCCGACGGGATGCGGATGTCGATCAACTGCGCGGCCGCGAACAGGCTCAGCGTCCGGGCAGCACCGAGCACGGCGCTCCAGTCGAAGTGCGCGCCGGCCACGTTGAAGACCTTGCGCTCGTCGCAGCCCTGCGCGCGTGCCGCCGCGCGAATCGCATCGGCGGCTTCCTGCGCCAGCAAGGGCTCGCTGCCATGGATCGTGTAGAGCGGCTTGAGCCCGCGCGCAAGGTGGGCGTCGAGCTGGTCGGGTCGCAGTTGCATCGGCCAGGAGATCGACGTCAGGGATTGAGCGCCGCCAGCCGCGAGATCACCTGCAGCACCACGTCGGACTGCATCTCGCGGTACAGCTCGGTTTCCTCGAACGCCTTCGCAAGGGCCTGCGACTCGATGTAGTTGAGGTCGCGCGACAGCATCAACTCGACCGGCGGCAGCAGCAGGCGTCCGCTGCCGGTGCGCGCCAGGAACTCGAAGCGCAGCCGCAAGGACAGCTCACGCACCTGCGCCGCCGCGGTGGTGGCCACCACGCTGCGCTCGCGCACATCGGCCAGCGCCTGCAGCACCACTTCAGCACTGTCGGGCGTGTCGACAACCCGCACCTGCTCGGCCAGCAGGGTCCGCAATTCAGCCGCCAACGTCGAGCGTGGAGCGAAGCCCACCAGAGCAATGCTGCGAAACGACATCTTCGACGGCTGCCGCACGCGAAACCCGCAACCCGTGAGGCCGATGCCCGCGGACCCTGCTGCGACGAGCGCCATGCAAGCCCCGCCGGCGCTGCGCAACAGCGCCCGGCGGGCGTCAAAGCTGTTCATCACACCACGACATTGACGAGCCGGCCCGGCACCACGATGACCTTCTTCGGCGACCGGCCCTCGCTGAAGCGCTGGAACTCCGGTGACGCCAATGCCACGGCTTCGATCGCGCGGTGGTCGGCAGCTGCCGGCACGCGGATCGAGCCCCGGTGCTTGCCACTGATTTGCAGCACCAGCTCGATCTGCTCCTGCACCAGTGCCGCTTCATCGACCGTCGGCCATGGCGCGTTCAGGATTGGACCCATCGAGACGGCATAGCCCAGCGACTGCCACATCACATGCGTGACATGTGGTGCCGCCGGGTACAACGTGCGCAGCAGGATGCCCATCGCTTCGCGCTGCACCGAGACCTCGGCCGCACCATTGCCCAGGCGCGCATCTTCCAGTGCGTTGAGCATCTTCATCGCACCCGAGACAACGGTGTTGTATCGAAGCCGGTCGAAGTCGTGCGTGACCTGGCGCAGCAGCAAGTGGATCTCGCGGCGCAGCGTCGAAGCAGGGCTGTCCGCGCCCGTGCCACTGGCGTTCCCCGTGTCGTCAACCGTTCCTGCCGCGCTCAACATCGGCGCCAGCCGGACCCCCGACGCCCACAGCCGCCTCAGGAAGCGGTAGCTGCCTTCGGCGCCGCTGTCCGACCAAGCGGCGCTTTGGTCGGGCGGGCCCGCGAACATCGTGAAGACACGCGCCGTGTCGGCGCCGAAGCGGGCGATGATGTCCTTGGGCTCGACGACGTTGTTCTTGCTCTTGGACATCTTCTCGACGCCGCCGAGCATCACCGGCAACCCGTCGGCGCGCGCGGTGGCACTGACAGGGTGGCCCTTGTCGTCGGTCTGCACATCGACCTCGGTCGGGTAGAACCAGCGCCGCTTGCTGCCGCCCCCACTGCCACCCCCGCTGCCGCCTGATTCATCCGCGCCTTCGTCACGGTAGTACGACTCGTTGAGCAGCATGCCCTGGGTGAACAGATTGGTAAACGGTTCACCGAAGTCCACGAGCCCGATGTCGCGCATCGCCTTGGTCCAGAAACGCGCATACAGCAGGTGAAGCACCGCGTGTTCGATGCCGCCGATGTACTGGTCCATCGGCATCCAGTAGTTGTTGCGCGCATCGACCATCGCGGTGTCACAACCGGGGCTCGTGTAGCGCATCACATACCAAGACGAATCGACGAAGGTGTCCATCGTGTCGGTTTCGCGCCGCGCCGGTTGTCCACACGTCGGACAACTGACGTTCAGGAATGCCGCGCAGGAGTTGAGCGGGTTGCCACTGCCGTCGGGCATCAGGTCCTCGGGCAGGAGCACCGGCAGGTCGGCTTCGGGCACCGGCACCGATCCGCAGCCCTCCGCGCCGTCAATGCCATCGCAATGGATGATCGGGATCGGCGTGCCCCAGTAGCGCTGGCGGCTGATGCTCCAGTCGCGCAGCCGCCAGGTGGTGGTCTTCTCGCCCAGACCGCGGTCGGACAGGGCCTGCGCGATCGCGGCGACCGCATCGGCATGGCCCAGGCCGCTGTAGAGGTCGGAGTCGGTGGTGTACCCGCGCTGCTTGTCGGCATACCAGTCCTGCCAGCGGCTGGCGTCGAACTGCTCGCCGTCGACATGGATCACCGGCAGGACCGGAAGGCCGTACTTGTGGGCAAAGGCGAAGTCGCGTTCGTCGTGCGCCGGTACGCCCATCACCGCGCCGTCGCCATAGCCCATCAACACATAGTTGCCGACCCACAGCGGCACCGCTTCGTCGGTCAGCGGGTGCCGCACCGACAGGTTCAGCGGCAAACCCACCTTGTCCTTCGCGGCCAGTTCAGCCTCAGTGGTGCCGCCCTGGCGGCAAGCCTCGATGAGCGCGGCCACCTGTGGGTCGGTCTGCGCCGCCAGCAGCGCCAACGGATGCTCGGGAGCGACGGCGCAGAAGCTCACTCCCAGCAAGGTGTCGATGCGGGTCGTGAAGACATGCAGACGTCCGCCCTGCACCAGGTCGCCGTCGGCCGCGCGGATGTCGTGCGGAAAGGCAAAGCGCACGCCTTCGCTCTTGCCGATCCAGTGCGACTGCATCAGCCGCACACGTTCGGGCCAACCGGCCAGGAATTCGGGCGCGGACGGATCCGACACGTTGGCGAGCAACTCGTCGGCGTACTGCGTGATCGCGAAGTAGTAACCCGGGATCTCGCGCTTTTCCACCACCGCATGGCTGCGCCAGCCGCGCCCGTCGACCACCTGTTCGTTGGCCAGCACCGTCTGGTCGACCGGGTCCCAGTTGACGACCTGGGTCTTCTTGTAAGCGACGCCCTTCTCGAGCATCTTCAGGAAGAACCACTGGTTCCACCTGTAGTAGGAAGGGTCGCAGGTGGCGAGCTCACGACTCCAGTCGTAGCCCAGCCCCAGCGGCTGCATCTGCGCCTTCATGTCGGCGATGTTGGCGCGCGTCCACTGCGCTGGCGGCACCTGGTTGGCCATCGCCGCGTTCTCGGCCGGCAGACCGAAGGCGTCCCATCCCATCGGCATCAAGACGTTAAGGCCCTTCATTCGCAGCTGGCGCGCCATCATGTCGTTGATGGTGTAGTTGCGCACATGGCCCATGTGCAGCTTGCCGCTGGGATAGGGCAGCATCGAGCAGGCGTAGAACTTGGGCTGCTCCGGGTTCTCGGTGACCGTGTAGGCGTCCACCCGGGCCCAGTCGGCCTGGGCGGTGGCTTCGATCTCGGCGGGCTTGAATTCGGGATTCATGGGGTCTGCGGCAAGGTTTTCGACGGGTGCTGCCGGGGCGGGCGGGATTATAGGAACGCGCCCCCCGTGCCGGCCGCGGGGCGCTGTGCGGAGTCCGCGCAGCCGATGCAGCGTCTAAACGGGCCTTTTCGGTCATCTTCACGGCCTGAAGAGCCCCCCCCCCGACATGCATACTTCCGCAGACCCCCCTT
>JBDSMV010000443.1:0-11839 GCA_039915715.1 Rubrivivax sp.
ATCACTCGCATTCCGCGTTTCAGGAACAAACCGGCATGTATGGCGCCATCGTCGTCGAACCACGCGACGGACTGGCGAAAGGCGAACGCGACCATGTGCTGTTGCTGTCCGACTGGACCGATGAAGACCCGATGGGCATGCTGGCCAAGTTGAAGACGCAGAGCGACATCTACAACTACAACCAGCCGACGGTGCAGGACTTTGCACGTGACGTGTCGCAGCACGGACTGGCAGCCGCAATGCAGAAGCGTCAGATGTGGAACCAGATGCGGATGAGCCCGACCGATCTGGCCGACATGTCCAGCGCCACCATGACCTATCTGATGAACGGCAGCACGTCCGCCGGCAACTGGACCGGTGAATTCCGGTCAGGCGAGAAGGTTCGTCTGCGCTGCATCAACGGGTCGGCCAACACCTTCTATGACGTTCGCATCCCGGGTCTGAAGCTGACAGTCGTGCAATCCGACGGCAACAACATCGATCCGGTGACGGTCGATGAATTCCGCTTCGGCCCCGGCGAAACCTACGACGTGCTGGTGTCACCGAAAGAGGACGCCTACACGGTGTTCGCGCAATCGATCGACCGCACAGGCTATGCCCGTGGCACGCTGCTTTCGCGTGCCGGAGCCAGCGCGCCGGTGCCGGCCCTGGACAAGGCCCAACCACTGACGATGGCCGACATGATGGGCTCGATGGCCATGGGTGGCATGGCCGGGATGGACCACGGGGACATGTCCGGCACGAAGGGCATGGACCACAGCGCGATGGGTGGCATGAAGGGCATGGACCACAGCGCGATGGGTGGCATGAAGGGCATGGATCACGGCGCCATGCAAGGCGGCGCGGTGCCCGCCGGCATTCCGATCAGCCCCGGTGTGAGGCACGCTCGCACCGAGTACGGCCCCAGCACCGACATGCGGGTCGACATGCCCCGCAGCAACCTGGACGACCCCGGCGTCGGCTTGCGCGACAACGGGCGCCGGGTGCTGACGTTGTCTGATCTGCACACGGTCGGTGGGCCGATCGACCCGCGTGGGGCCGAGCGCGAAATCGAGTTGCACCTGACAGGCAACATGGAGCGCTACGCCTGGTCCTTCGACGGGCTCGAATTCGGCCAGGCGACGCCGGTGGCGCTGCGCTACGGCGAACGGGTTCGGATCACCCTCAGCAACGACACCATGATGACCCACCCGATGCACCTGCACGGCATGTGGAGCGAACTCGAGGCACCGGATGGTTCATTCCAGGTGCGCCGGCACACCATTCCGGTTCAGCCGGCGCAGCGGGTCAATTTTCTGGTGACCGCCGATGCGCTCGGGCGCTGGGCCTGGCACTGCCATTTGCTGACGCACATGGAAGCCGGCATGTTCCGCGAAGTGGTTGTGGCATGAAGACGCGCACGATGCGAGTCAGCACGCTGCTTGATCTGACGGCCGCAGCGTTTCCCGCAGGAGCCGCTGTGCTGGCGATGGCGCTGGCAACCGCCGCGCCAGTTGCGCTTGCCGCCGAGGCCAAGGCGATGAGCGACGATCACGCTGGCCATATCGGGATGACCGCTGCCGAGCAGAAGGACACCCTCGGACCCCCAAAGGGCTCACCCGCCTTTCCCGAAGGCCAGAAAGGCATGGCGCCGCCGATGGACCCTGGATCGATGAAGATGCAAGGCGGTAGCGCACCGCCGGATGCGCGTGACCCGAATGCCTATTCAAACGGCTACACCCGAAGCAGCGGCCCATACGCATTGGGTTATGGCCTGAAATTGGCAGACCAGAAGGCTTTTGCCGGGTTGTTGGTCGACCGGCTGGAATGGTCGCGCTCGGACGGCAGCAGTGCAGGTGACTATGACGGCATGGCTTGGTACGGCACCAGCTACAACCGCGCTATTCTCAAAGGCGAAGGCGAGATCGCTGGAGGCAAGCTGCGTGACGCCCGCACCGAACTGCTCTGGGGACACGCCGTGTCCGCCTACTGGGACACGCAGGTGGGCTTGCGAGTCGACAGCGCCAGCGAAGGTCCGAATCGCAACTGGCTGGCGTTTGGCGTTCAGGGTTTGGCGCCGTATTGGTTCGAGCTCGAGGCCACCGCTTACGTCGGTGATCAGGGCCGAACGGCGCTGCGGCTGTCCGGCGAGTACGAGTTGCTGCTGACGCAGAAGCTCATCCTGCAGCCGCGGATCGAGACCAATCTCTACGGCAAGACCGATGTCGCCAACGGCATCGGCAGCGGGCTGTCTGACATCGAAGCGGGTTTGCGGCTGCGCTATGAATTCAGCCGACAGTTCGCACCGTATGTGGGTGTGTCCTGGAGCGGCAAGTTCGGTCGCACCGCCGACTTCGCCGCGGCCGCGGGCCAGGACCGACGCGACACGCGTTTCGTGGCCGGTGTTCGGTTCTGGTTTTGATTGGACCTTCAGTCGAGCCCAATCCTTCTTCACTAGAGAACCAAGAAATGAAAACTTCGAATCGATTTTTGTACGCACTTTTTCTGTCGATGCCCGCCTTGGCCTTCGCCGCAGGCGGTCACGAGGGGCACGGCATGTCGGCCAGCGCTCCGGCCATGCATGCAGAGCCTGCGGAGCATGCGGCTGCGGGCATGGCAGGCGATCCGGCCAAGGTCACGCGCACGATTCCGGTCGAGATGAACGACGGCATGCGCTTCACGCCCGACCAGGTGACGGTGAAGGCGGGGGAGACCGTGCGCTTCTTCATTGTCAACAAGGGCAAGTTGCCGCATGAGATGGTCATCGGCACTGCCGGCGAACTGAAGGAACACGCAGAGAAGATGCGCAAGATGCCCGGCATGGTCCACCAGGATGCCAACCAGATGAAACTTGCGCCGGGCCAGCGTGGTGCGATTGTCTGGACCTTCACGAAAGCCGGCACGGTGAATTACGCCTGCTTGGTCCCCGGTCATATGGAGGCCGGTATGGTGGGGAGTGTCCTGGTGCAATGATGGGGTGCATGAGCCCGCCGCTACCGCCCATGACCGATGCAGAAATTGAGCATCTGCGGGTTCGCATCGTCGCGCTCGAGGGGCTGGTTATCGGACTCATGGCCGATGCGTCGCCAAGGCAGTTGCGGGTCGCAGAGCGGGTTGCGCGACACATCACGCCCCGACCGGGCTTCACTGCTCACCCGCTGACCCTGAAAGCCGCAGCCGAGATGCGAAGTCTGGTGCGGCGAGCCCGTGCGTTCAGTTCATCCTCAAAGTCGCGGGGTACTGATGGCGATCAGGCTTGACGGGCTGTTTGCCGACTGAAGCGGCCGCAGGGGGTGAAACCAGGGACCTCCAAATGAGATCCCGAACCTCGAGCCGTTCCGCCTTGTCAACAGGAGCTGATGATCCTCATCCCGAAGAGCCTTTGAAAGAGCAACCCGCATGAACCCAGTCACCAAGCACGTTCTTGCAACCACCGCATTGCTATTGGTCGGAGCCGCTGTCGGCGCCGCGGTCTTCGTTGCGAGCGGGTCCTACAACATCGCCGCGGACGACCCCCACACGGCGCCCGTGACCTACCTGTTGGAAACCCTTCGCGAGCGTTCGATGGAAATGCATGCTGCCAGTCTGCAGGTTCCCGATCTGGGTGAGCAGCGGCGGATTCTGGAAGGCGCCGGCAACTACAACGCGATGTGTGTGGGATGTCACTTGGCGCCTGGAATGGAGGCAACCGAAATCAGCCGTGGCCTGTATCCCTCGCCTCCGAACCTCAGCCGCGAGTCGGTCGAGCCCAGACATGCCTTCTGGGCCATCAAGCATGGCATCAAGGCTTCGGGCATGCCGGCCTGGGGCAAGGGCATGAACGATCAGACGGCTTGGAACATGACGGCCTTTCTGGTGCGCATGCCGCAGATGAGCCCGCAGCAGTACGAGGAGTTGGTGGCCAGCAGCGGTGGCCATTCGCACGGGGGCGCTGAAGGTGGCGGGGCACACGGCGAGGGACATGAAATGGGGTCTCAGAAGGAACATGGGGCGCAGACGCATGCAGAGGACCACGGCATGCACGACAAGGCCGCACCGGATGCCGAACACGGATCTTCGGCAGGGGCACAGAAAGTGCCGGCAACCATCGGCGTGGCCGCCGGCAAAACCGCGTCGGGCGGTCATGTCCATGCGGACGGGAAGAGCCACGACCACGGTGCCGGTTCCAAATAGCAACGCGGTCGACGACCGCATTCGAGAGGAGTGAACGACATGAACAAGTACGCCCGCTTCACCGCGATGATCGTCACATCGACGATCGTGATGTTCGTCCTGATGTACCTCAACACCTATGCCCTGGACCATGTCTACTTCAGCGAGACGCGGGCCTACATGGCGCTCTACATGGGTGGCGCCATGGCCGTTGTCATGCTGTTGTTCATGCTGTCCATGTACGACAGCAAAAGCGCCAACACTGTTGTTCTGGTCGTGAGCGCGGTGTTGTTCGCCGCCGGCGTGTGGCTCGTCCGGAGCCAGGCCACGGTGGCTGATGTGGCCTGGATGAAGGCCATGATTCCGCACCACTCGATCGCGATCCTCACCAGCGAGCGGGCACATATCTCTGATCCGAGGGTGCGCAAGCTGGCCGACGGCATCATCGAAGCGCAGCGTCGGGAGATCGGCGAGATGAAGGCGTTGATCAAGGAACTCGACGCACGTTGATGAGCGAAAGCGTTACGCTGCGCAAGTTGCTCGGCCGTCGTCAGTGGAACTTGCATGGCGGCTGGTGAAACGAATGACCCCATGCTGATCCCCCGCAAACTCAATCGATTCATCGCTCGCCTGTTGGTTGGCGTGATGGTGCTTGCCCAGTTGTCGGTCGCCGCGTACGCATGCGACGGTGGTCAGCGAATGCTTACGAGCAGTGCCGTTGCTTCTGGTGCCGACGTGCCCTCTCTCCGCGTGGCGATGACGGACTTGGCCGATGGCAACCTCGGCGACACCCGGATGGATCCGACGCAGCCGAATCGGTGCGCCGCGCATTGCCAGTCCGGCCAGCAGCATGCAGATGGCAAGCCGGCGCCGAGTGTGCCGGCCGTCGTCCCGAAGAGTCTCTACCCGCGGGCTGTGACGGTTCTTTCCGCCGACATCCAGCGCGCGTCGACGGCCCCGGATGATCCGCCGCCCGGGGCGGATCGGTCGCACGCAATCCTGCACTGCTGCTTCCGCATTTGACCTTGCGCCCCCGCGCCTGCTGACCGGTCCGGTCGGGCAGGCTCGCAGCGGGGCGTTCTCGTGCTTGTGTCGCTCGCCACGCTTGCATCGAA
Organism: Rubrivivax sp.; assembly: GCA_039915715.1. Taxonomy (GTDB): domain Bacteria; phylum Pseudomonadota; class Gammaproteobacteria; order Burkholderiales; family Burkholderiaceae_C; genus Rubrivivax. The sequence continues at coordinate 5,247 of JBDSMV010000443.1, forward strand.
CCGCCCCGGTTGACCCCCCACGGGGTCAGGCTGTTCGGGAGGTTCACATGCCCTACAAAACCACCGTCGCCACCGTCCGCCCGGACGTTGTCGCGCCGCTGCAGAAGACGCTGCCCCAGATCGGAATCCAGGGCATGACGCTGAACCAGGTCAAGGGCTTCGGCGAGGCCAAGACCTCCCTGGGCGCAGACGGGCTCGGCGACCCCATCAGGCTCGAGGCGCCGCTCCCGCTTCGGCCGTCTTCTCGCGACCCCACGAGATTGCCTCCATTGGTTTGCCGGCTGTGCCCATGAGTTCAAAGATGCCTCTGCTTCCGCGTTCATGGACAAGGCGCAACGCCGTGCTGGTGCTGGGTGTCGTTGGCGGCTTGCTGGGGTTGGCTCCGATTTGGCAACGTGCGCTGCGAAGCCGACACCGGCCCGTGGACATCGATCTGCATGCGACGCCGCGCCCCATCCCGGTGGTGGGCTTCGTCGACGGGGAAGGCCATCCGACAACGCTCGGCAGCTTTCGTGGCCGCGTGGTGCTGCTGAACCTCTGGGCGACCTGGTGCACGCCCTGCCGTGCGGAAATGCCGACGCTGGACCACTTGCAGGCCTTGTTGGGCGGACCGGACTTCGAGGTCCTCGCACTGTCGATCGACCGGGCCGGGCTGGCTGTTGTGCGGCCCTTCTTCGAGCGCATCGGTATCCGGCATCTGCGGCCGTATCTGGATACCGGGGGTACGGCCATGTCCACGCTGGCTGCACCCGGCGTGCCGCTGACGCTGCTCATTGACCGCGACGGCCTGGAGATCGGCCGCAGGATCGGCGCCGCCGAGTGGGACAGCCCGGACATGGTTGAACTGGTCCGCAACCGCATCGCCGGGGCGGTGGCTGACGACGTGGCGATGTTGCTCAGACCGTGACGCCGGTGCGTCTGTCAAAACCTATCCACGTCATTTCACGAGGAATCCAATGCGATCCAGCACACATGCCCTTTCCGCCCTGACGCTTGCGCTGGCCTTGGGCCTCGGCGCGGCGACGCCCGTTCGCGCCAGCGAGGCGGTGACACTGACCCACGTGCACGGCCTCTCCTACAGCGCCGACGGCACCCGGCTGATGATTCCGAGCCACCATGGCCTGGCAATCTACGAGACCGGTGGCAGGGGCCGCTGGTCCAAGGCGGAGGGTCCCGGCCATGACTACATGGGCTTCTCGGCGACCCGCGAGGCGCTGTACAGCAGCGGACACCCGGCGCCCGGATCGGGTCTCACCAACCCGTTCGGATTGATCAAGAGCGTCGACGCCGGCAAGACCTGGCGCAAGCTTGGACTGGAGGGGGAATCGGACTTCCATCTGCTGGCGACCAGCTATGGCACCAACGCGGTCTATGTGGTCAGCCACAGCGCGAACTCGCGCATGAGCCAGCCGGGCCTGCACCACACCGAAAGTGATGGCCTCAAGTGGACGCGCGCGGACGCCAAGGGCCTGATTGGCGAGATCAAGAGCCTGGCGGTCCACCCGGGCGATGCACGCATCGTCGCCGCAGGCACATCGGAGGGTCTGTACCTGTCGCGTGATGCGGGCGAGAGTTTCGAGCGGCTCGTCGCGGGCCCGCAGGTTCTGGGTGCGACCTTCGACCTGGACGGCGCACACCTCTGGTTCAGCAGCTATGCGGGCAAGGCGGCGCTGTCGCGCGTGGCTCTGACAGCGGGCGTGAAGCCGCAGGCGCTGACGATTCCGTCACTCGGTGAAGACGCCGTGGCGTACATCGCGCAGAACCCGGTGCGCCGCGGCGAGATCGCCATCGCCAGCTTCAAGCGCAATGTCTACCTCAGCCAGGACGAAGGCCGCAGCTGGAAGTCGATCGCGCAGAACGGAGCGAGTCATGAGTGAAGCCGCCACCACCAATCCCGTGCTGCGAATCTTTGTCCTCGTGCTGGCCGTCATCGGCGGCGGCGCGGTGCTGGCCGTGACAGGCATGGCTGTGATGCACGTCTCGATGATGGGAGGCGGCATTGGCTGCTGACCACAACTCAACCCGAACTTCCAGCGGAGGCTGTCGAATGAACACCCAACGACGCGAGTTGTTGATTCGATCTTCGAGCAGCATGGCAGCTGCCGCCGGCGTGGCTTTGGGCTGGCCCACCGCAGCGCGGGCTGTCGAGCCGCGAACGGCGGTCGACGTCCACATCGAACTGCGGGCCGAACCGGACCGGGTGCAGGTTCGGCCTGGCGCTCCGACGCGCGTCTGGCGCTATCAGGGCCGACTGCTGCAAGGTGATGCGTCAGCCTTCGAGGGCTCAGTCGGCGGTTACCTAGGCCCGATCATCCGCGTGCGGCGCGGCGAGCGCGTGCGCATCGACTTGCTCAACGGCTTGCCCGAGTCGACCATCATCCATTGGCACGGCCTGCATGTGCCCGAAGCCATGGACGGACATCCGCGCTTCGCCATTGATCCTGGCGAGCGCTATGTCTACGAGTTCACCGTGCGCAACCGCGCCGGCAGCTACTGGTTCCATCCGCATCCGCATGGGCGCACCGGCAAGCAGGTGTATGCCGGGCTCGCCGGCCTGTTCATCGTCAGCGACGACTCGGAAGGCGCAGTGGGACTTCCAAGCGGTGCTCAAGACTTGCCGCTGGTGGTCCAGGATCGCAACTTCGACAGCGACAACCAGTTCGTCTATCCAGGCGGCGGCGGCGAAGGTCCCGCGACGCAGGGCGGCGGAATGATGGGTGGCGGGATGGGCGGCGGCATGATGGGCCGCGGCATGGGAGGGGGCATGATGGGTGGCCGCAGGGGCGGCGGCATGGGTTCGATGATGGCCGGCATGATGGGCGTGTTGGGCGACCAGATCCTTGTCAACGGCAGCACCCAAACAGTGCGCGAGGTCCCGCGGCGTCCACACCGTCTGCGCCTGCTGAACGCGGCGAACACCCGCACGCTCAAGCTGGCCTGGAGCGATGGGTCGCCGCTGACCGTGATCGGCAGCGACGGCGGTTTGCTGGCCAGGCCCGTGACGCGTGACTACGTGATGCTTGCGCCAGCCGAACGCGTCGAGTTGTGGGTGGACTTCGGCCGCTGGCAAGCCGGCGGCGAAGTGACCTTGCGCAGCCTCGCCTTCGAAGGCGGCATGGACATGGGGGGCATGATGGGCGGGCAGGGTGCTCTGCCTGACGGTGCGGCGTTCGAGGTGCAGCGCTTCAAGATGGCACCCGGCCCGGCGCAGACCGGCACGCCGCCCGTGGCGATGCCGCAGATCGCGCCGCCCGACTTGCGCCTTGCGGTCAACGCCACGCGCCCAAAGGTCTTCGAGATGACCATGGCAATGATGGCCTGGGGCATCAATGGCAGAGGATTCGACATGCTCGGCGTCAGCGCGCTGGAGACCGTCAAGCTGGGCACGCACGAAGTCTGGGAGTTCCGCAACGAGGGCCGCAACTCGATGATGGGGATGGTCATGCCGCACGCGATGCATGTGCACGGCCTGCAGTTCAGGGTGTTGTCGCGGACCGTGTCGAGAAAGTTCGCCGCTGAATACGCCACCGTCAGCGCCGGTTTCGTCGACGAAGGTTGGAAGGACACGGTGCTGGTGATGCCGGGAGAGCGCGTGCGAGTTCTGCTCCATTTCGCCGACTACCCCGGCCTGTTTCTCTACCACTGCCACATGCTCGAACACGAGGACGCGGGCTTGATGCGCAACTACCTCGTCAAAGCGTAGCGATGCGGCCCGACCCGCTCGGCACCGGACTTTAGAAGGGAGGTCAATCAATGGATGTCTTTGCTCATGCCTTGTGGGCCGGGGCCGGCGTCATGCTGGCGCAACGGCGCTTGGCCATCACGCAGCGCACCGCCGCAGCGACGGTCGCGCTCGCGGCGGCGCCGGACATTCCGCACTTGCTGCCCATCGTCGGCTGGTCGGTTTTCGGTTCGGGCACGGCCGCGGTCGTCGAAGGCTATGCGGTTGCCTTGCCCGGCCAGGAGCCAGCGGTGCCGCCTGTGGTCGAGTGGCTGTCGCACAACCTGCATTGCGTCACGCACAGCGCGATCGTCGCCGGAGTGGTCACCTTGCTGTTGTGGATCTGGCTGAAATCGCTGTGGATCCCGTTGCTCGGCTGGTGGTCGCACATCGTCATCGATGTGTTCACGCATTCGGCCGACTACTACCCGTCGCCGGTGCTATGGCCGATCACGCGCGAGGGCTTCGACGGCGTGGCGTGGAACACGCCAGTCTTCATGGCTCTGAACTACCTGACGTTGGCGGTGGTGTATCTGTGGCTACTGTGGCAGCGATGGCGCGCAGGCATTGGCGGGAGCCTCAGCTGATGGCCACGTCCGCGCGAACGCGCTTCGGAGCGGCCGTTGCGGTTGCGACCCTGGTGGTTGTCGCTCCCATGTCGCGCTAGTGGACGGCGTGCCGGCCCCCGGACAGATAGGGATGGCCGCCTGGCCAGTTGGCATCGACGCGACCGTTGGGCTGTGGGCTGCGGCTGTGTTCTACACGTGGGGCGTCCAGGCCCGGCGCGACAAGAGCGCGTCGTCGGACCGCTGGGGTCGCTGGGCCTTCTCGGGCGGGCCGGCCGCCCTCTTAGTGGGCGCATGGAATCCGCCTGCGCGGGTCCTACCCACGCGCGGGCGAACTGGAAGCAGCGGCATCCGAATGCGTTGGTGCCGTCGACCGATACGGATTTCGCGCGTGACTGCATGCGGGACCCGCATCACAACCTTGCGGCAACGCCTCGCACGACCGGCAGCACCGCACGGCGCAGGCGGTCGACCCAGCCGGACCTGGTGAGGACGTTCATCACACGCGTGGTCCGGGAAAACTGCGCGGCGACTAGAACGGGCCGGTAGAGGGCATGCCCTTTCTGACGGTTGCCTGTTCTGGCCCGAAGCCCGTGGTGCAGTACAACAAGCTGATCAGATCTGATCAAGTGGCGAACGCACGCCCCGCCCACCTCGATTGAGCACGTGGGTGTAAATCATGGTCGTGGACACATCGCTGTGGCCCAGCAACTCCTGCACCGTACGGATGTCGTAGCCCGCCTGCAGCAGGTGAGTTGCAAACGAATGTCTCATGATGTGAGGCGAACAAGGCTTGACGATGCCGGCCCGTTTGGCCGCCACCACCACCGCCTTCTGGACGGTGGTGTCATGCAAGTGGTGGCGTCTGCGCACCCCGCTCCGGGGATCTTCAGAGATGGTCGTGCTGGGGAACACCCATTGCCAGCCCCAGGACTTGGGAGCGTTGGGGTACTTCACGGCAAGCGCGTCAGGCATCCAGACGTGCCCTGCGCCTTCCGCGAGGTCCTTGATATGCAGCGCCCTTGCTTTGGCCAGTTGGGTGTTGACACGCACTTGTTCAACAAGGCCGTTGAGTGGGGCTGGATGGATCGCCGGCCTGCGAAGATCAACCGCTTCAGCGAAGGCCACGGCCGGATCACCTACCTGACGGTCGAGCAGATCACTCGGCTTGTCGAATGTGCAAAGACGGACGGCAGCGCGCAGATATACCCGTTCATCGTCATCGGGCTGGAAACGGCCATGCGCAAGAGCGAGATTCTTTCGATCCGCCGCGAAGACATAGACCTTCAGCGCCGCGTCGTCTTCATTCCCAAGGCGAAGGCCGGTGCACGCGAACAGCCGATCACCGAACACCTGGGCGACTTTCTGGCGTCCTATGCCGCCGCGCTCCAACCAGGCAACCCGTGGTTGTTCCCGTCACCAGGCGCGAAGGCCGGGCACACCGTGGACGTGCGCAAGCCGTTTCGCCGCGTCGTAGCCGCCGCCGGGCTAGACCCGGATCAGATTCTTCGGCACACGCTGCGTCATACCGCGATTACCCACCTTGTTCAGGCAGGCGTGGACTTGCCCACGGTGAAGCGGATCAGCGGACACAAGACGTTGGCGATGGTTGAGCGGTACGCCCACCAGAACGGGACCCACATTCAGGCGGCGATGGACAAGCTGCAAGCCAGGTTCAAGCTGGTGTCATGACCGACTCGATTCGGCGGTCGGCAAGAGTTGAAATGCGCTGGGAGCAGGCCTATCTCGAAGATCTCACACGGGGTCCCCAGCGGCGCACGCCAACCGCTACGAGTGCTGTTTGAAGCCGCGGCACCGTTGCCATAGTCAACAACGCCGAAAGCGCAGCGCGCCACATGCTTTACAGACCCGGTTTCCCTGCTGAGGACCGCAGACAGAATTTGTCCAGTCGAGCGACGTGTCGAAGGCGCTGCACAGCGAAGGCGGCCGTCTGAACCTCAACGGCATTCACCGTGTGCACGGTCACCGACTCGGCATCGACTTCAAGGGCGGGTTTTCTGCATTCGCCAGGGCGCTCCAGTGGGTCTGCGAAGTCGGACAGTAGGAAGGAGGGACATCCATCATCGGGACCGACAGGGCAGGGCAGCGGGGGAGTCGCCGCCTGCGGCGCCGTCTCGTTGACGGAATAGTCCGGCTCCCAGCCGTCCTCAGTCTCGTAGCCGGTGTCGACATCGATCTCAGTCCCCGCAGGGAGATTCAGGGTCTTGACGCGGGCCGCGTCGTGAAACAACACGACGTTCCGCCCAGCCCCTGTCTGCGCTGACGGAAAGATGATCCCGTCAAGG
>JBDSMV010000019.1:0-3580 GCA_039915715.1 Rubrivivax sp.
GCATCTTTCCCGAGTTCCTTCATCACTACGGAACGCGCTATCCGAACGTGCAGGTCAGACTGGTCGATGCTGCGGCGGGCGTTGAGGCATTCACGATGCTCGAACGGGGCGAGATCCATCTGGTGCAAACGATCATGCGGGCGATCGAACCAGACGATCGGCGCTTCGCGAGCCATCCGCTCGCGCCCATGGAGATGCTGGCGGCGTGTCACCCGAAGCTTCGGCTGGGCAGCAAGGGATGCGTCGACATCGCCAGCCTTGCGCCGCACCCGCTTTTACAGTCGACGCCGGACTTTGCGATGCGCAGAAACTTTGACGCGGCTTGCCGCCTAGCGGGCTTCACACCAAACAATATTCTCGACTCCCGGGCCCCGCACGCGCTGCTCGCTATGGCGGAAGCAGGACACGGCGTCGCCATCATCCCCTCAGCGCTTCGGATCCACCGCTACCGGGTGCGGGTGCTGCGCGTGACCTATCAAGGCAATGCGCTGGACGAGCCGTTGACGATCGTCTCCGACAAGCGGCGTCCGCTGCCAGGCTACGCGAAAGTTTTTTGCGAGATGCTGGCTGAGCATGTCCGCGAAGGATTTCCATTGCCGCTCCGGTAAGGTCACTGGCGAGCAGGTGGGGCGTGTTTGGCGCCGAGCTGCGGCACATCGCCAAGGCGCTCACGGATGGAGCGCCATTTGGCAAGCTTGCCCCACAGACCGCTTGCTGGTTTACCGCGGTCGTCCGCTTGGCTTGCTCGAACGACCGCTCCGGGCCGACTGCTGCCTGACGCGCACCTCCGGTGAGTGTCCGCTCTACATCGCTTACGACTCGCGGGCCCCCGACGGCGTCAACGGCGCGAGGACTTGACCATAACAAGAGGCGATTCCGGCGCCCTCCACCAGTCGGAGAAAGGAACGGACTTATCTTCCGTGCAGTGGAACACTGCAGCCATGCACCGCGCTGCTCCTCGCACCGTCCAGCAGCAGCGCGCGCATGCGGTGCAGGTCGGACTTGTGCAGCAGGTCGATCGGAAACGCGGCCTCGGCAGACAGCGCCCCGAAACCGCTGTCGAGCACCCCGGCTGTGCCCAGCTGCGCCAGACTGAGCCCAGGGTCGATGGCACACGACTTGACCACCACCAGGCGCTCGGCATTGAGTCGGCAGGCCAGTTCGAGCGCGATGCTGTCGGAGGTGTGACCCCAGGTCGTGGCCTTGTGCGTCTGCTGCGACTGCAGCTCGAACGGTTGCCACACAGCAGTCTGCCCGCGGTCGAGCACGCGGCGGATCTCGGGCAGGCTGGCCGCGAGTCGCAAACCCGGGTTCATGGCGTTGAACTGGTAGGCGGTCTGCGCCATCGCCAGCACCGCCATGTTGTGCGCCGCCAGGTCGTCGAACTGCCAGCAGCCCTGCAGGTGGCGGGCCTCCTCGGCGAATGCGCCGCCGCCGCCGACAACCGTCACGCGGCCGCCGCCGAGTTGCGCCAGCAGGTCGAGCCACTGCGGCAGCAGCGGATCGCAGCCGAGGCTGCCGCCGAGTTTCACGACCCACATGGCGACAGCTCCAGTTCGAGCAGTGCGGCCACGGCAATGCACGGTGCGCAAACCTGGGCCCAAGCGGCAAGCGTGGGGTCGGCCGGGCGCAAGCGCGCTACGCTGGCGCCATAGCCGTTGACGCTGTCGAGTCCCACCCGCGCAGCCAGCGCCGGCACCAGGAAGTCGCCGCAGCCGGCGCTGACGAGAACGGTGTCGGGTCCGCATCCATGCAGGCTCAGCACGCGCTGCAGCTGGCTGGCCAGCTCGTCGATCTGCGCGCCACGCCACGCCTGGGCGAAGGCCAGCCATTCGGCGGCGCTGCCGTCGCGTGCGTCGAGGCCGATCATGCGGGCCAGCCGCTGCCGCGTGGCGGCCAAGTCTTTCGCCGCGCCATCGGCGCTGGCCTGCTGGTCGTGCGCCGGGTTCAGCTGTCCGGTCAACCGGTAGACATCGGCTGTGGTGGCGAAGAACTCGTTCATCACGTTGTGGGGGCGACCCTGCCAGAGGATGCGCTGCGCCAGTGCGCACAGCGGTGTGCGCACGACGCCTTGGTAGACCAGTTCGCTGCTGGCCAGGCGTTCGGCGTCGCTGCGCGCGGTGCTCGGCACGCGGCCGGCGCGGATCGCGATCAGGTCGGTGGTGGTGCTGCCGATGTCGACCAACACGCCCTCGCCTTCGATCGACGAAGCCGCATGGCGTGCGCTGGCAAGCCAGTTGGCAGAGGCGATCTGCGACCAGTGTTCCGCCGCGTGTTCGGCAGCGACGAAACCGGCGTCACCGGCATACCAGCGCAGGTCGGCCGGTGCCAGCGCCTGCCGCAGCCGCAGCGCGATCGTTTGCACGCCGGCTTCGCGGTGCGTGAACAGGTCGACCATCTCGCCGGTCATCGTGACCGCATGCCTTGCCGTTTTCAGATCGGGCCATCGGGCCACGGCCTCGGCCAGCACCGCATCCAGATGCTGCAGGCCCTGCCAAAGCGGGCACGGCCATTGCACCAAGTCTTGCACTTCAGCGCCCAGCATGCGACAAATCTTGACGTGGGCGCCGCCGACATCCCAACCGTACAAGGCCAAGCCATGCCCGTCGACCGCATCCCCCGCATCATTCCGGTGCTCGACCTGATGGACGGCCATGTCGTTCGCGGCCAGGGGGGAGAGCGACATGGCTATCGGCCGATCGTCTCGGCATTGTGTCGCAGCAGCGACCCGGTGACGGTGGCGCAGGTGCTGGTCGACCATTGCGCCGCAAGCGAGTTGTATGTCGCCGATCTGGATGCGTTGACCGGCGGGGCGGCACAAGCCGCAGTGCTGCGGGACCTGCTGGGCGCCCTGCCCGTGGCCACCGAGCTGTGGGTCGATGGCGGCTTCGGCGACCCCGACGACGCGGCCGCATTGATCGACGCGCTCGGCCCCGCAGGGTCGCGCGTGGTGCCGGTGTACGGCAGCGAGTCGCTGCGGTCGCGCGCGGCGCTGGCCCGCTGTTTCGGCCGCGGCGCTGCCAACGCGGTGCTGTCGCTGGACCGCAAGGGCGGCGAACGGCTCGACCCGGCCGATTGCTGGGACGCGCCCGAGCTGTGGCCGCAGCGCCTGGTGGTGATGACGCTGGAACGCGTGGGCTCGGGCCAGGGGCCGGATCTGCAGGTGCTCGCGCGAGTGAGGGAAAGGGTGAGGGAAAAGGCGAGGGAGCAGGCGCGCGAGCAGGCGCCGTCGACAACGCTGGTCGGCGCTGGCGGGATTCGGTCGATAGACGACCTGCGGCGCGCCGGCGCGGCCGGCGCCGCAGCCTGGCTGGTGGCCAGCGCGCTGCACGATTTGCAGATTCCGCGCATCGCACGCTGAAGACGGTGACCGAGCATGGCCTTGGGCGTACAGGATTCGTGCCACGCCGCAGTCAGGCGGGCCCGCGACCGGGCTGTCGGTCGCGCTGTAGGGCGCGCTGTCGGTCGCGCTGCCTGCGGGGCTGTCGGCAATTCGGCAGCGCTGCAGCCGGAACCGCCACACTGTGTCGCGATTCTGGCGCCGTTGGAAAGCTGTGGCGCGCTCACCGCGCCCGCCGCG
>JBDSMV010000043.1:0-4399 GCA_039915715.1 Rubrivivax sp.
CCGGGCCACAGTTGAGCGCGGCCCATCACCCACTCAGGCACATCGCCCCAGGCGAAACCACGGCCGAAGGTGCAGGCGGCCAACTCCCATTCGGGTTCGGTCGGCAGACGCCGGCCGGCCCAGTGACACCAGGCTTCGGCTTCGAAGCGGCTCAAGTGGGTGGCCGGTTGATGACCCGGCACCCGCTGCAGCCCACCGCCCCTCGCCTCGGAACGCTGCAGCAGCACGCCGCCGGCCAGTTGCTCGACATGGCGCGGCGCACGTCGGGCTTCGGCCTGCAGCCAGTCGCGGCCTCTGGCGGTCCAGAGTTCGGGTCGGTCGTAACCGCCGTCCTCTGCGAATTCGACAAACGCGCCCCAGGCCACCGGCTGGGCGTCGATCTCGAAGCCCGGCACATCGACCGCATGGGCCCAGCGTTCGGCATGTGGAACATACCCACCGTCTGCAGCGCTGCCCAACTGCCAACGCTGCGGCCCGAAGGCGAGCGCCGGCCGCAGTGGGCGCGGTGGCGGGGCATGCAGGCGCAGTGCGTCGGCCAACGATTCGCACAGCCGGTCTTCGTGCCACAACGCAGCGCGGTAGACATGGAGCGCGGCATCGGATTCGGCGCTGCCGGCCAGCAGGTCGAGCGTGACTTCCAGGGTGTCGGCCAGGTAAGCATGCAGCGACGGCAGGTCCGGCAGCGCGCCGTTCTCGTCGGCCCAGGCCGCCGCCTGCGGCTCGATCCCGGCCAGCCGCACCGTCTGCGGGTCGCAGGCTTCACCGCGCTGGCGCTGCAGATGACAGCCGATCCAGTGTTCCTGGAACACGCCCGCGCTGGCTGCGCCCCGCAACGCTTGCCGGCTCGAAGGGTCGATCCGAAGCAGCTGCAGCAGGTGGTTGCGCGCGTCCATCAGCAACAACGACAACAGCTCGCGGCCCCCGTGGCGAACCGCATGGCTGTCGTCGACGGTGGCCGGCTTGGGGTCTACGCCAGTCGGCATGAATCCCCGATGCCCGGTTTCACGGCGCAGCACACACCGAACCGAGCCGCCCGCCACGGCGCATCGGGCTCATTGCCCGACCAGGCCGTTGCGGATCGCGTAGACCGTGAGCTCGGAATTGTTGGCCAACTGCAGCTTCTCCAGCACCCGGGCGCGGTACACCGAAACCGTCTTCGGGCTCAAGGTCAGCTCTTCGGCGATGTCGGCCAGACGCTTGCCGCTGGCGATCATCACCAACGTCTGCAGCTCACGGTCGGACAGCCTGCTGTGGGCGTCGACCGTGCTGGGCGCGGTCAGGCTCTCGACCAGCATCTGCGCGATCTCGGGCGTGACGTACTTGCGGCCCTGAGCCACGGTGCGCACCGCCTGCACCAGCAACTGCGGGTCACCGCCCTTGTTGACATAGCCGAAGGCGCCGGCCCGCAACGCGCGGATCGCGTACTGGTCTTCGGGGTACATGCTGACCACCAGCACCCGGATGGTCGAGTCTTCCTCCTTCAACGCATGCAGCGCGTCGAGCCCGCTGCGGCCGGGCAGGTTGATGTCGAGCACCAGCACATCGCAAGGAGACCCGGGCGCGCGGCCGTGGGTGTCGGTGCTGGCACTGCTGCCGAGCGTTCGCAGCAGCGATCGCAGCTCGCCGTACTCGCCGGCCTCGCCCAGCACGCGGATGTCGGGCGCATCGGACAAGGTGTCGCGGATGCCGCGCCGGATCAAGGCGTGGTCGTCGCAGAGGATCACATCGATGGTCATTTACGGGCCCCCACGCTCCCTTCGGTCGCTGCCCCCCGAGGGGGCGCCCCGGCCGCTTGGGAGCGGCCCGGCGCGGCAGGGCAAGCCCCCACGCTCCGCTTTGCTGTCACAACGCACTCCACGCCGAGGTCTCGGCGTCGACGGGTTCGTTGTCTTCACCGGCTTGCGCAGCGGCGCTGCGCATCGGCACCGACAGGATCAGCGTGGTCCCACTTGCACCGCCGCTCGCACCGCTGCTCAGGTCGACCCAGCCGCCGACGGTGGACGCACGCTCATGCAGGCCGCGGATGCCGAAGCTCTGCGCCTTGGCCAGATCGGCCTGCGCCAGTCCGCGGCCGTTGTCGCTGACTTCCAGCGACAACACACCCGCGCTCAGCGACAGGTCGACGATCACGCGCGTGGCCCGTGCATGTTTGCTCACATTGGTCAGCGCTTCCTGCGCGGTGCGATAGGCCACCAGCGGCACCCCCGCCGGCAAGGTCGACACATCGGGATTGCCGGCCCCGGAAAGCGCGGCCCCGATGCGCAACTCGCAACCGATGCCGGTGCGGTGCTCGAAGCGGCTGGTCATCCACTGCAGTGCGGCCACCAGCCCCTGCTCGAGGATCGCCGGTCGCAGGTTCTGCATGATGCGCTGGCTGGCCTCGATCGCATGGGTGACGGTTTCCAGCGCCGATGCCAGCCGTGCATCGAGCGCCGCGCGTTCGGGAAGGTGCGACGCCTGCAGATGGCGGCGCACCCAATCGAGATCGAATTTCAGCGCAGTCAGCGAGCCCCCCACGTCGTCGTGGATCTCGCGCGCGATCGCCGCGCGCTCGGCCTCCACGCTGGTCTGCAGGTGCTGGGCGAGTTCTGACAGCCGCTTGCGTGACGCCCGCAATTCCCGGTCGGCCAGCACCCGCGCCCGGTGGGTGCGGCTGGCAGCCACCGCCCGTTCGACCGCCGGCGCCAGCCGCGCCAGGTTGTTCTTCAGCAGGTAGTCGCTGGCGCCGTTGCGCATGGCCTCGACCGCGGTGTCTTCGCCGATCTGACCCGAGACGATGATGAACGGCAGCAGCCGCGCATCGCCGGCGCGGTCGTCCTGGTGGTCACGCAACATCTGCAGCGCGTCGATGCCGGTGAAGCCGGGCAGGTGGTAGTCCGACAGCACCACGTCCCAGCGCTCGGCCAGCGCGGCGGCAAACGCGGCCCGGGTTTCGATGCGCAGCGCCTCGACGTTCAGGCCACTGCGCCGAAGGTGGGCCATCGCCAGCGCATGGTCAGGCTCGCAGTCTTCCAGGTGCAGCAGGCGCAGGTGTCGAGCCGGCACCGCGCCCGCAAAAAGCGGGGTGAACGGTCGCTGCACAAGGGGCCCGGACATCGCCGAAGTATCGCAAAGCCCCGGCCGCGCGCCGAGCCGCGAGATGAACTGCCCGGCATTCGTCGCCCATTTCAAGATCGCCCGCCCGCGCACCACGCTCAATCCCACGGCTGCGCTGCCGAAAAGGCTTCTGTGCACCGCATCCGCAGCCGCAAGCGAAGTTGCCGACACACCCCCGCCCTCTCCACTGGAGCCTGGATGACGCCACAGGATGCCCCACACGCCATGCTCAGCGCCGCGTTGCCGCTGGCGGTGGCCGCCGAATTGCAGGACCACCTGATGGTGGCCAGCAACGACCTGGATCGCTTGCAGCGCCTGCTGGACGATGCCAGCGGACAGCTGCTGGATCAGTTCCGGATCGTCAATGACCAGTTGGTCAGCGGTGCACTGGAGCAGGCGCGCCAGACGATCGGCGGTGCCATCACCGCGCTGCAGTTTCAGGACATGGCCAGCCAGCTGATCTGCCACACCACGCACCGGCTGCGCGGCTGCGCCGACCGCATCGCCCGCGATTCGATGGGCGACGACGAAGACGGCACCGCCTGGGTCGAAGACGCGCCGCAACGACCCAACCCGGTCACGCAGGACGAGATGGACGCCGGCTCCGTCGAGCTGTTCTGAGGGCTCACGATGCCATTCACGCTGCCATTCACGCCGCCGTCCACACCGTCGTTCACGCCACCCCCTGTCCCGCACGAATCCCCCCGGAGACGCCACCCATGCACTCGATCCTTGCCGTTGACGACAGCGCTTCCATGCGCCAGATGGTCAGCTTCACCCTCAAGAACGCCGGCTTCAACGTGGTCGAGGCCGTCGACGGGCAGGACGCGCTGGACAAGGCCAACAGCCGCGACTTCAACCTGGTGCTGACCGACCAGAACATGCCTCGTCTGGACGGCATCGGCCTCACCACCCGCTTGCGTCAGAACCCGAAATTCAAGAACACGCCGATCCTGATCCTGACCACCGAAAGCAGCGACCAGATGAAGCAGGCCGGCCGCGCCGCGGGCGCCACCGGCTGGCTCGTCAAGCCTTTCGACCCGGCCAAGCTGGTCGAGGTGATCGGCAAGGTCATCCGCTGACCGCGCGGCAGCAGGAGCGACAGCGATGACCGAACCCACTCACCACACCGATGCCGCGAGCCAGGCGGCCGGCATCGACCTGAGCCAGTTCTTTCAGATCTTCTTCGAGGAAGCCGGCGAGAACCTGGAGACGATGGAGCAGCGACTTCTGAACCTGGACATCGAGAACGCCGACGACGAGGAACTGAACGCCATCTTCCGTTGCGCGCATTCGGTCAAGG
>JBDSMV010000159.1:0-9526 GCA_039915715.1 Rubrivivax sp.
CCGTGGCTGGCGGCGACAAGGGCAGGTCGGCCAGGCCCAGCAGCGCCAGCGTCTGGACGATGGCGCGGTAGGCGACATCGGGCGCCGCAGGGTCGTCGTGCTGCCCGCATTCGAGCGTGATGCCATAGCCACCGCGGCTGCGCATGAACTCGGTCGTGCCGACGCCATAGCTCGGGTCCTCGTGCACGGCACCGGGCGTCAGCCCGCGCGCGCGGCGCTGCGCCACCCCGCGGGCATAGGCGTCGAGCCAGCCATCGACGATGCGCGACGGGCCGACATGCGCTGCCATCCGCGCTTCAGCAGCAGCCTGCGCGAACGGCTCCAGTGCGCCGGTGTTGTCGGCCGGCCCGCGCATCACGAACGCATCGCCCGGGCTGCGAAAGCTGTGCAGGTCGAGCAGCACGTCGTGCTCGGCCAGCCAGCCGCACAGCACCCCGGCGATACGGTCTTCGTTGTCCTGCGGGGTGGCGGTGGGCTGCAGGCGCCGGTTCAGGTTGCGGTCGCCCATCCGCTGTGCGTTTGCATAAGCCAGCGGGTTGCACACCGGCACGAAGGTGACGCTGCCGCGGTCGATGGTGAAGCTGCCCCTGTCGATCTCGGCCAACACCCGTTCGATGCCGCGCGTGCCGGCGGTTTCGTTGCCATGCACTGCGCCAGTGACGATCAGGCGTGGGCCGGGACCGGACAGCCCGGCGAAGCGGTGCGCCCGTAAGGTCTGCCGCTGCGAACCGCTGCTCATTCCAGCTCACCACAGATCATTCCGCAGGCGCGGTCGTAGCGCTGCCAGATGCCGACAACGACCTCGTCGGGCAGGTCGAGCGCGGCCTGCTCCGGTCCGCCGGCGATGCCCTGGGCGTCGAGCCAGTCGCGCAACGGCTGCTTGTCGAGCGAACCGATGCGGCCCTGCGCCAGTTCGTCGCCCAGCCACAAACGAGAGGAATCGGGGGTCAGCACTTCGTCCATCAACGTCAACGTGCCGGCGTCATCCAGGCCGAACTCGAACTTGGTGTCGGCGATCACGATGCCGCGTGTCAGCGCATAGGCGCTGGCGGCCTTGTAGAGGCGAATCGAGGTTTCGCGCACCTCGGCCGCGCGCTCGACGCCGATCAGCGCGGCCAGTTCGTCGAAGCCGATGTTCTGGTCGTGCTCACCGACCGCGGCCTTGGTGGCGGGAGTGAAGATCGGCTCGTGCAGCGGGTCGGTCATCGACAAGCCCGGCGGCAGCTGGATGCCGCAAACCGTCCCCTGGCGCGTGTATTCCTTCCAGCCCGACCCCGCCACATAGCCGCGCACCACGGCTTCGCAGGGCAGGGGCGTCAAACGCTTGACCAGCATCGAGCGGCCTTCGATCTGCGGCACCTCGTCGGCGGCCACCACGTTCTCGGGGGCGTCGCCACTCAAGTGGTTGGGCACGATGCCTGCCAGCCGGTCGAACCAGAACAGCGCCATCTCTGTCAGCAACCGGCCCTTGCCCGGCACCGGTGCCTTCATCACCACGTCGAACGCACTCAAGCGGTCGCTGGCCACCATCAGCAGGCGGTCGTCGCCGACCGCATACAGGTCGCGCACCTTGCCGCGAGCGATCAGCGGCAACGAATGCAGTTCGGTTTGGAGCACGGCCGTGCCGAGCGAAGCGAGGGCAGGGGTCGGTATGGTCATGGAGGTGCACCGGCAATGCGGTGTCCCGGGCAGGTGGTCGGGAAGTGGGGCCGGCGCAAAAGCCGGCCGGAACGCAAGCGTCGCGATTTTCGCCCGCCTTTCAACCGCCCGGACCCGACAGCAGCGTCAACTGGGCGGTGTCGGCATCCAGACGCGCGCGCGCCCCTAGCGGCAGCGGTCGGTTCGGCGTCTGGTGGCCCGCCGGCCAGCCGGCCAGCAGCGGCTTGCCGAGCGGCAGCAGCATCTGCTGCAGCAGCGGCAGCGGCGATGCCGCGTCGCTGAAGTTGCCGATCAGAAAGCCCGCCGCAGCGTCGAGCACGCCGGCCAGCCGCAGTTGCGTCAACAACCGGTCGACCCGGTACGGCTGTTCGTTGATGTCTTCCAGGAACAGGATGGCGCCCTTGGCGTCCCAGGCCCAGGGCGTGCCCAGCAGCGCCGCCACCAGACTCAGGTTGCCGCCGATGAGCCGTCCCTCGCAGTGCCCGCCCGCATGCAGCCCGGCGGCGCGCGGCGCGGGGTCCAGTTCCGGCGCCAGCACATCGCCCTCCCGCAAGCCCCGCTGCAGCAGCGCAAAGAGCGCGTCGCGGTCGGCTTCGTTGCCCGCGTGGATGAGGTGCGACGCCGGCATCGGTGCATGCAGGCTCGCAAGGCCTTCGCGGCTCCATAGCGCCTGAAGTGCGGTGATGTCGCTGAAGCCGATCAGCAGCTTGCGTGCGCGGCGCACCAAGGCCGCGTCGATGCGATCGAGGATGCGCATGCAGCCGTAGCCGCCGCGCAAGCAGTGGATGGCCTGCACATCGTCGTCGCGCAGCACCTGGTGCAGGTCGGCGAGTCGCGTGTCGTCGTTGCCGGCCAGATAGCCGCTGCGCTCGCGGCAGCCGGGATAGAGCCGGGCGCGATAGCCGGCAGCTTCGTAAAGCGCCGCGACACGTGCGAGCCGGGTGCGGGCAACCGGCCCGGCCGGAGCAACGACGCCGATCAAACTGCCGAGGGGAAGGGGTGCCAGGATCATCGAAGGGAAGGGCCTGTGGGTTGTTCGGTGGCTTGTTCGGTGGCTTGTGCAGTTGATCGCTCCCCGGCCAGATTGTCTGTCCGCACGTCTGTCCGCACGTCTGTCCGCACGTCTGTCCATGCGTTCGCTCGCGCGGTCGATCGAACGTCAGCATCCTGCTGGGCACCTTGCTGCAGGCAGGCGGCGATCGCGGCGCCGAGCGCCGGCAGGCGCCAGGTGGTGGCGCAGCGCGGGTCGGGCGCATGGCGGTGGCCGAGGCTCGTCAGGACGGCCACCAGGGCATGCAGCGGCGGGCGGCCGGCGACACTGTCCAGGCGCAGGATGCCGGCATCGGAGGCATAGCTTTCGGCGGCGCCGGTCTTGTGTGCAAAGGCCGGTGCGTCGGGCAGGCCGGGCATCCAGCCGGGCACGTCGCGCAACGCCCCCGACGACAGGACTTCATCGAGCTGCTGGTGCTGCAGCACGGCGCGCAGGTGGTCGCGGGTGGCCGGTTGCAGCAACGGCGGCTCGGCGCCCGACGCTGCAGACACCCACGGCGGCGGTGGTGCATCGGCATCCAGCAGCCATAGCAGTCGCACCGTGTCCCAGGCCGTCATGTGGATCATGCCGACCCCCGCGCCGTCGGCATTGCGCCAGCCTCCGGCAGGCGTGGTGCCATTGAGCTGCAAGGTGCGCAGGCCGAGTTCGGCGAAGCGTCGGTTCAGCGCGTCGACCATCGCATGGCGGTGCAGCAGCGCCACGCAGGCCTCGGTGGCGTCGTTGTCGCTGATGGTGATCATCGGCTCGACCGCATCCGGCCAGGCATCGATCAGCCCGCGGTCCAGCGCCAGGCCGATGCCCACCGCCACCATCAGCTTCAAGAGCGATGCCGGATACGGTGCCACGACACGTGGAAGGTTGCGCAGCAAGCGGTCGCCGCCCTGCAGCGCGGTCCAGTGCAGCGCCTGCCAGTCGCTGTCCGCGGTGAACGCGACCGAAGTACCGGCGGCATCGCGCTGGTCGCGGTCGAAGCGGATGTTGGCGACGCTGCCCGCGGCACCATCAAACCGTGCAATCAGACCTTGCGCATGCTCGCGCGAGAACAACACGTTGGCCCAGCGCGCCGCAGCGGGCCGTTGCGGATCGAAGGCGACGACCGCCAGGTCGAGGCTCGGGAATTTCGAACCGGTCGAATCGGGCGAACCGTCGGCGCCGAAGTTCTGCTGCTGCACGGCACACAGCAGTTGCCGAGCCAGTGCGGCATCGGCCTTGACGGGGGGTCCCCTCATGTCGATCGCCGCCGGCCTACCCGGCCACCACATGGCAGGCCACGCGCCGCCCCGCCACCGCGCACAACAGCGGCAACTCCAGCGCCATCACCGCCCGGTCGGTCCATCTGCCGCGCCGCAAGGCTGCCAGCATGCCGGGCAACAAGCCGATCACCGGCGCCAGCAACAACGCAAGCTTTTGCAGCAGCCGCTTCATCATGCGGCGGGGTCGGCCTTCGGCGGCGTCAGAAGAACTTGTAGTTCACTCGGAGCGTGTACGCGCGACCCCGCGGATCGGCCACCCGCGGGTCCCAGCCGGCACCGGCTGCGAAGTCCAGGTTGTGGGCGGTGAACGGCGGGTCTTCGTTCAACAGGTTCTTGACCCCGGCGGTGATGCTCAAGTTTTTGAAGCCGGTGTAGGTGCCACTGATGCCGTAGGTGATGTAGCTGTCCACATTCGGATTGAAGCCCGGTGGCACCGTGCCCACGGGCACCTCGTCCTTGTAGCCGTCGGTGAAGCTCTGCGTCACGGTGCCGCTCCACGGTCCCTGGCTGTAGGTCACGCGGGCCTGGTGCTTCCAGCGCACGAACAGGTCGCGTGAACTCCACTGGCCGACCGACTCCACATACGGCTGGTTCGCGAAGATGCGCGACTTGTGGCTGTCGAGGTAGGTGCCGTCGATGCCGGCACTCAGGCGGCCCGTGCCCAGCTTGGTGTTGGCGTTCAGGCTCAGGTCCACACCGCGGGTGATGTCCCCGTCGGCATTGAGGAAGCCCGCCAGGATAAAGCCGCCGGGTCCGTCGAGACGGTCGTTGGTGCCGCGACGCAAGGCTCCCGGGAACTGGGTGTAATTGGCAATCACCTGCTGCGGTGTCAGTTCGTAGATCAGGTCTTCGCGCTTGATCTCCCACAGGTCGGCACTAAAGGTGACCCAGTCACGCGGCGACACCACGAAACCGACGGTGTACTGGCGCGAAGTTTCGGGCTTCAACGTGGGGTTGCCACCCTGCAGCGCATCCGGACGGATCGCGCACACCGTCAGGTCCGAACCCGGCACCGGGCCGCCGGGGCACAGCACGGGGTCGGCGATGTTGCCCGGCACCTGGCTCAGGCCTTGCGCGCCATACAGCTGGAAGAAGCTTGGAGCGCGAAAGCCGGTGTTGTAGCTGCCGCGCACCAGCAGTTGCTCGACCGGCTGGTACTTCAGCGAGAACTTCGGGTTCGTGGTGTTGCCGAAGTCGCTGTAGTGGTCGGTGCGCACCGCCAACGTGGCTTCCATGCCCTTGATGATCGGCACCGCCACCTCGGCAAACACCGCAGTGATGTCGCGCTTGACCTTCGGGAAGGTGGCGTCGAACGGGGCCAAAAAGACCGGCCGCGTGGTGACTTCGCCGTTGTTGAACTGATAGCTTTCCTGCCGCACGTCGAAACCCACCGCGGCCGCAATCGGGCCCGCCGGCAGCTTGTAGATCTCGCCCGAGATCGTGCCGTCGAACTGCACCAGGCTCGCCCTGCCACCGAACAGCGTGGCACCTTCGGCGCTGGCGTTCTGGATCAGCTGCTGCGCGGCCGGGGTCTGCGACTGGCCCGGTTGCAGCCAGGGGTTGATCACCCCGCTGCCGAAAGCGGTGCGCAGATCGGCGGTGTAGAGATAGCCCGAGCCCAAGTCGGAGTTGGCCTTGCTCTGGGCGGTGGACAGGCCGAGCTTGTAGTCGTACTTGTTGAAGAGCACGCCTTCGGCACCCAGCAACAAGCGGTAGGCGTCGGTGGTGGTCTTGATGGTGCGGCCGCCGCAGGCCACACAGCGGTAGCGATAGGCAATCGGCTTGGTCTTGTCGAAGCTCGGGATGTAGGCCGTCAGGTCCTGGTAGTACGGACCGCCCACGGGATAGGCGGCACTGGCGTTGCTGCCGGTGGTGGTGATCTGGTAAGGCTCGAACTGCTTCGTGACTTCGGTGCGCGAGGCCACCACTTCAGCGAACAGGCTCAGGTCGTTGTTGACCGCAAAGGTGCCGCGGCTGATCAGGTTGGTGCGGTCGATCGGCTGGATCAGGATCGCCGAGCCGCCGTAGTCGAAGGCGCAGGCATAGCGCGCGCCGGGGCTGGCCCACAGGTCGAACTGGTACTGCGACTGGCCAGGAATGGTGTCGCAACGGCCCTGAAACGAAAGCAGGTTGGCGCGGTTGTAGGTCTGAGTGCCGTTGGACGGAATGCGGTAGGTGGCACCGATGGCAGTGCCGGCCGCGCCCGTTTGCGTGGCGAACGGCGTGCCGGTGGTGTCGGGCGACAGGCCGCGCGCGGGCTGAAAGCCGTTGCTGAACTCGCGCTCGCTGCCGCCCAGGATCTTCTGCTGGTCGTAAGTCAGTGCCGCAAAGACATTGAAGCGGTCGCTGGCCAGGTTGCCGAAGCCGCCCAGCAGCTGCACGCGGTAGATGTTGCCGCCGCCGTCTTCGGTGACGTCGACGAAGCCGGTGGCTTCGAAGCCGGCGTATTCCTTGCGCAGGATGAAGTTGATGACACCGCCGATGGCGTCGGTGCCATAGATCGCCGATGCGCCGTCCTTCAGCACCTCGACCCGCTCGACTGCGCCGAGCGGGATCGAATTCAAGTCGACCGCGTTGCCCTTGGCGCCGTGGGTGGAGATGCGGCGGCCGTTGAGCAGCACCAGGGTGCTGTTGGCGCCCAAGCCGCGCAGATTGGCGCTGCTGTTGCCGTTGTTGTTGCGGTCGGTGGTGCCGAGCTGGATGCCGACGTTCGACGACAGG
The DNA here is from genome assembly GCA_039915715.1 of Rubrivivax sp. Classification (GTDB taxonomy): domain Bacteria; phylum Pseudomonadota; class Gammaproteobacteria; order Burkholderiales; family Burkholderiaceae_C; genus Rubrivivax. The sequence continues at coordinate 6,685 of JBDSMV010000159.1, forward strand.
TTGTCGGCCCCGGTGCCGTTGGCGCTGATGCGCGCCACCAACTGCTCAGCACTGACGATGCCCTGCTGCTGGATCTCTTCGCGGGTGATGGTCTGCACCGGCAACGCGCCTTCGGTCTGGATGCGCTTGATGCTGGAGCCGGTGATCTCGATGCGTTGCGGCGTGTCATTCGCCTGTGCGTAGGTGAGCGTGGCGTGGGACGCAATACCCAGCAGCGCCAGGCTGCCGACCAGGGTCTTCAACTTCATCGGGGAATCCTCCAAAAGGGTGGGCGATTCTCCCCCGATGCATCCTCATTGCCGTGCCCGCCGAGGCTCACGGCGGTGCAGTGTTGTCTGATTGCGTCACCCGGCGCCGGGCGGTGACGCAGCCGGCGCCGTCGATCCGCTGTCCGCGCGTGACTCCATCATCGCTACCACCTGCCGGGCGAGAAACTCCAGCTTGACCAGCTGGTCGTAGGTCAATTCGCGCGGCTCGGTGTCGATCACGCACACGGTGCCCAGCACGTGTCCGGTCGAAGTGACCAGTGGCGCGCCGGCATAGAAGCGAATGTTCGGGTCGCCGGTGACCAGCGCGTTGTCGGCGAATCTCGGGTCGGCGCGCGCATCGCGCACCACCATCGTTTCTCGCGGTTGTTGAATCGCATGCGAACAGAAAGCCATCTCCCGCGGCGTTTCAGTGGCCTGCAGGCCGATCCGCGACTTGAACCACTGGCGCGTTCCGTCGACCAGCGAGATGAGCGCGATGGGAGCGCCCGTGATCTCGGCGGCGAGCCGCGTGATGTCGTCGTAGGCACGCTCCTCGGACGTGTCCATGATCATCAACCGCTTCAGTTCTGCAAGCCGGCTACTCTCGTCATTCATCGTTTTCTGCACGAGAGCGAATCACGTCGAAAGTCTATCCGGAGCCGCTGAGCGGAGCGGTCAAAATCGGGATTGATTCAATGCTGAACCGATGACTTCCCCAACCCCCTGGCGCTGGATTCCCACGCTCTACTTCAGCCAGGGCATGCCCTACGTCACGGTGATGACGCTGGCAGTCGTGATGTACAAGAACCTCGGGGTCTCCAACACCGAGATCGCGCTCTACACCAGTTGGCTCTACCTGCCGTGGGTCATCAAGCCGTTGTGGGGTCCGCTGGTGGACCTGGTGGGTGCCAAGCGCGGCTGGGTGATCGTGATGCAGCTCACGATCGGTGCCGCGTTGGCGATGGTGGCGCTGACTTTGCCCGCCTCGCGTTTTTTGCAGCTGAGCCTGGCCGTGTTCTGGCTGATGGCGTTTGCGTCGGCCACCCACGACATCGCTGCCGATGGTTTCTACATGCTGGCGCTGAAACCATCGTCGCAAGCGGCCTTCGTCGGCGTGCGCAGCACCTTCTACCGGGTGGCGATGATCAGCGGGCAAGGCGGCCTGGTGGTGCTGGCCGGTTGGCTCACCGACCGTCACGGCGGCAGTGATCAAGTTGCAGGAAACGACGCGGTTGTCATGGCCTGGAGCCAAGTGTTCTGGATCATGGGATTGGGATTTGCCGCATTCGCGGCCTGGCATGCGTGGGCGCTGCCGCGGCCCGCATCGGACCGCGCGGCGCCGCGCACCGCCACCTTCTGGCGCGACTTCGGCGCGGTGTTTGCATCGTTCTTCCGCCAGCGCGACATCGTGCGCGTGCTGGCCTTTCTGCTTCTCTATCGTTTTGCCGAAGCCCAGCTCTTGAAGCTGGTGACGCCGTTCATGCTCGATGCGCGCGAGGTCGGCGGCCTCGGCTTGCGCACGCAGGATGTGGGCATCGCCTACGGCACGGTCGGCGTGCTGGCGCTGACCTGCGGTGGTCTGCTGGGCGGGTGGCTGATCTCGCGCGGCGGACTCAAGCGGATGCTGTGGCCGCTGGTGTTGTGCATGCACCTGCCCAACACGGTGTTCGTGATGCTGGCGCTGTGGCAGCCGCAGGGCTTGAGCATGGTCAGCGTGGCGGTCGCCGTCGAGCAGTTCGGCTACGGCCTCGGCTTCACTGCCTTCATGGTGTTCCTGCTGATGGTGGCGAGCCAGGCGTCAACGGGCGTCGCCGGTGAAACCCAGGCGCGCAACCCGCACCAGACTGCGCACTACGCCATCGGTACCGGCTTCATGGCGCTCGGCATGATGCTGCCCGGCATGGCGGCCGGCTGGCTGCAAGCACGGCTCGGTTACAGCGGCTTCTTCATCTGGTGCTGCTTCGCCACGCTGCCGTCGTTTGCCGCGGCGGCGTGGCTGCGAATCGACCCGACATTCGGCCGGAAAGCGCCCGCCGAAACCGGCTGAGTCGCTACGGCTTGAAAAGCCCGCCGAGCATGCCGGTCAGCCCCGACAGATCCGACAACCCACCCTGCCCATCGTCGGGCACCTGACCCTTCGGCGAGAGCTTGTCGACCACCATCGGCAGGATGCGCGACAACTGCGCCATCGCGTCGCCGGTGGGCAGGCCGGTTTGCTGCGACACCTCGGCTGCGGTGTCGGCACCCAGCACGGTGTGCAACTGATCGGGTGTGACCGGCTGGTTCTCGCCGTGCGAGATCCACGACTGGACGATGTGGCCAAGGCCATGCGCCTCGAACTTCTGCATCAACCCCGGCAGCCCGCCGGCAGCGCCCAGCAGCGCCATCACCGTAGCCATCAGGTCGGTCTGGCCGCCACCACCGGGCTTCGATTGACCCATGGCACCGATCACCGAATCGAGCAAACCCATTGCAATCTCCTGGTTGGGCACCGGTCGCATACCGGGCCTGCTAAGAAGGAAGAACGAAAGGAAAGACGGGCGACGGTACCCCAGCTTCCGTACCAATCAACCGCAGGACGGCACCGGCACGGC
>JBDSMV010000099.1:0-9440 GCA_039915715.1 Rubrivivax sp.
CTCCGCGGGGCGAGTTCAATGACAACACGGCGCCCAGCGTCTGACCGTCGGCGGCAACCGAACGCCGGCCGTTGGTGAACGACGCGGTCAGCGCCATGTCGTAAACCGCGAAGCCGCCGACATTGCCGCGCAGCCGCGGCGTCACCGACAGCGTGCCGACTTCGGTGCGGTTGCTGTTGGCGACCGTGTTGTCGAAAGCCTGGACGCCGAAGGGCGAGGTCGCCACCTGCGACACATTGGCATTGGCATCGACGAAGAAGAAGTTGTCGATGACTTCGGCATTCAGCGACCCACTGAGCCGGTTCTGGATGTTCTGCGGATCGTTGGTGGGCGCGTTGGTGTGGTGAATGGCGTCGAGTTCGTAGACCAGCGAACCCCGCACCTTGCCTGCGCGACTGGTGATCTGGAAACCCGGTCGGACCTGGGTCACGACATCGGTGCCCGACCCCGTTCCGGCACCGGGCCCGGAACGGTCGATCACCGACAGGTCGGCACCGAACGTGGGCGTGATGCGCAGGCCACTGCCCTGGGCCCAGGCGGCCCCCGCGGGCAGCAGCAGGCAGGCCAGCGCCCCGGCACGCCAGCGCCCAGCGGGCGCTTGCGGTCGGGCGCCTGGGCAGCTGGGGCGTGGGCGGTTGCGTTGGGGCACGGTGGCGCGGAGCGGGTTCAGACGGTCTGCTGCAGCGCCGGCGCGTTGGTGGGCGCGCCGGGCCCTGCCGTCCCGGGCTGAGCAGCTTCAGACGACGGGGCCGGCGCCGGGCCGGCTGTCTGCCCCCCTGCACCGCCGCCGTAGCCGTAGCCATAGGCTTCGCCGTAGCCATAGCTGTAGCCATAGCCGTAGCTTTCACCGTAAGCGCCGCCGGCACCGGTGCGCGACTTGTTCAGCACCATCAACTTCAGCGGGCAGGCCTCGATCGTGGCCAGCGCCTGCTTGACAGTGCTCTGCAGCGTGCGGTCGGCTTGCACCACCACCACGATCTGGCCCATGTGGCTTGCGAGCACGCGCGACTCGGTGGTCAGCAGCAGCGGCGGGCTGTCGAAGATGATGATGCGGTCGGGGTAGCGCGTCGCCATGTCGTCCAGCAGCTTCTCCATCGCGTCGCTGGCCAGCAGTTCGGTGGCGCGCGGGTGGGAGCGGCCGCTGGGCAGCACGGTGAGCTTGTCGACGTTGGTGCGCAGCAGCACGTCGCTCATGTCGGCCTTGCCTTCCAGCAGGTCGAGCAGACCCGGACCCGGCTCCAGCCCCAGCATGCGCAACACCGAAGGCCGCGCCACGTCGGCGTCGACCAGCATCACGGTGTGGTCGAGTTCAGCCGCGATGCTCATCGCCAGGTTGATCGAGGTGAAGCTCTTGCCCTCACCCGGCAACGCGCTGGTGACCATGATCAGGTTGCCATGCTTGACGGTGGCCGCGCCGCGGCCGATGGCGTTGGCGATCAGCGGGCGCTTGATGACGCGGTACTGGTCGGCCAGATGCGAGCGCGGGGCGTCGGGGGTGACGATGCCGGTGCCGGCGATGGCGACCAGATCGAGCACCACTTGCCGCGACGACGAAGAAGCATCGGCCGGATCGATTGGCGGCAGCTGGAAAGCCGCCGCGCTACGGCCATAACGGGGCTCGCGCGCCTCACGCGGCGACTGCCCATCGGCGCGTCGCAAGCCGGCGGCGGCGACCGCGCCTTGAGCCGGCGCCTGGTGGTTGGCATCGGTGCCGGGGTGGTCGGGCTCCGGGATTTCGATGCCGGCTGCGCGCAGTTGCGCCAGACGGATAGCGGCTTGTTCGATCAGGCTCGTCATGGTGTTGTCTCAACCTGCATAGCGGGTCATCAGGGTCATTGCAATCAGGCCGGCGACGAAGACGCCCACCAACCCACCCGATGCCGACACGAAGCGGAACAAGCTGCGGCGCTCGCGCTTGCGGTCGGCGTCGGTGCTCAAGAGCGTCACCACTCCCAGAAGCGGCAGCCCCGTTTGCGCGCGCAGCTCGGCCGCGTCGGCAAACGTGGGCCGCACCTGGCTGGCAGCGAACGCGAAGAACAGTCCCGACCCCAGCGCCGCCAGCAGCACCATCGGCAGCAGCAGCGGACGGTTGGGATACACCGGTTTCGGGGCCACGCGCGGCGGGTCGATCAAGCGGAATTCGGCCACTCCGGACGCCACATCCAGCTCGCCCGACATCACCGCCGACTGGCGCCGTGCCACCAGGTCCTCGTAGTTCTTCTTGGTGATGGCGTAGTCGCGATTGAGTTGCGCGAATTCAGTTTCCACCTGCGGCGCACTCTTGAGCCCTTCGCGCTGCTGGGCATAGCGACTGCCGAATTCGTCGACCCGCGCCTGCAGTGAGGCGGACTGCACCTCGGCAGTGGCCAGCATGCGGCTCAACTCCTGTACCGCCAGGCTCTCGTCGGCAGCCGACTTGGGCGGCGGTGGCTTCAAGGCTTCCAGACGCGCCAGCTCTTTGATCTCTTTTTTCTTCTGATCTTCGAGATCCTTGATCAGGCGGCGGCCGTTGATGACGTCGGGATGTTGTTCGGTGTAGCGCTGCAGCAGACCGTCCAGGTTGCGCTTCTGGGCGTCGATGCGGGAATCGATCTCGGGCGTCGCGAAGTTGCCGAACGGCTCTGACGCTGCGCCTTTGCGGCTCATTGCCAGCAGGTCGGGCAGAACGCCGGTCTTGGGCACCTCGCCGCGCGCTTCGGCCAACTGCCGCTTGGCGGCCTCGCGGGCCCGGTCGGCTTCACGCAACTGCAGCTTGGCGGCTTCGAACTGGGCATAGGTGTCACCCAGACGCGCGGCGGCGTCCCTGCCGTCGGCGCCGGCACGTTCCAGGTTTTTCAGCCTGAAGTCCTTCAGGCGCAACTCGGCTGCTTCCAGCTTGGCTTCGAAGGTTCTGATCTGCTCGGTCAGAAACGTCTTGGCCGAATCGGTGTCCTTGCGGCTGGCGCCGAGCCCGGATTCGACGAATATCGACACCATCGCCTGGATCACGCGCTTGGCCCGGTCGGGTTCGTTGTCACGGTAGGCCATCGAATACAGGTTGACGCCGCCGGCTGTGCGGATCTCGATGGTCTTGGCCAATTGCTCGATCACGGCTTCCTGGCTGGCCTTGCTGTCCGACTTCAGGTCGAGGTCGGCCATCCGCACCAGCTTTTCCAGGTTCGGCCGGCTGATCAGCGTGCGGCTCAGCATGCCGATCTGCTGATCGATGTTGGGCTGCACTGCGAGCCCGCTCATCAGCGGTTTCAGGATCGAGTCGGTGTCGACATAGATGCGTGCGGTGGCTTCGTACTGGTTCGGAATGCGCCACACCACCACGGTGCCGACGACCGCCACGACCCAGGCCAGGATCAGGGCCGGCCAGCGAAACTTCCACATGCCGCGCAGAGCGGTCTGGACCTGTTGCAGGAGATCATGCATGGTGGGGTGATGGGTCAGCGGTCGCGAGTAGGGGTCGCGGTGGATCGAAGGTCGGCGGAGGATGGAGCGGCGGGCGTTGCGGGCGACGGCGTCGGATCAACCGACTTGCGCGCACGACCGATGCGAAGCCGGTTGAGACCGGCAGTACACGAACGACAACAGGCGCCGACCCTGGCGGAACCGGCCTACCGTGGTCAGGAAACGGGGCCTGCCGGTGGGTCGTGACCCGGCCGGCCCGAGATCAGAACAGGCTCTGCGGAATGATGAGGATGTCGCCGGGGCGCACCTCAACGTTGGCCGTGAGGTCGCCGCGCTTGATCAGGTCCTTGATCCGCACGGTGTACTGCTTGTTGTTGTCGGCGCCACGCATGATCACGGCGCCGTTGCCATCGGCAAAATCGGTCAGGCCACCGACGGCGATCATCACATCCAGCAGGGTCATCTTCTGCTTGTAAGGCAGGAACTGGGGCCGCGAGGCTTCGCCGACGATGCGGATCTGTTCACTGTAGGGTCCGACGAAGCCGGTGACGATGACGGTCACGATCGGGTCGCGCACATAGACGCCCAGCTTCTTCTCGATCTCTCGCGCCAGCTCGGTCGAGGTCTTGCCCTGGGCCACGATCTCGTCGACCAGCGGCGCCGAAAGCTTGCCGTCCGGACGCACCGGCACCGACAACGACAGTTCCGGGTTGCGCCAGACGGTGATGTTGACGTTGTCGCCGGCGCCGATGATGTAGTTGTAGTCGGTGATCGACAGCTCGGCCGGGGCCGGCGGCAGCTTCGGGGCCATCAGCCCGCAGCCGGCCAAGCCGAGCACTACCGTCAGTGTGATGAGGTAACGGCCGGCGCGGCTCGATGGGATGGGTATGCTGGGCAAAACGGGCTCCTGTTGTTCGCGGCCCAGGCAGCGCACCCGTCCGGGTGTCCGCAGCAAGGCAAATGCGATGTTCGCACAGCTACCCACAGCGCCCAACCCCCTCAACGGTGCCCGGACGAGGTACCGCGCAGAATTCACGTGATGTGCTTCGGCGCGGACGGGGCGAGTCTCATAAGTCGCACCGCTTGTTCGGACGCGCTTTGTCGAACAATTTGACATCAAGCCCGGTCTCATGCCGGCGCCCCTGCGTCAACTCATTGTTTTAAAAGACTTTTTTTAAACTGGCACGGTTGGTGCGAGTTAGCCGTCAGGTCGGACCGACGCGGCAACGGCTGCAGCCAACCTCTGACACCACTCTCACCACATCGTTCCAAACCATCATGAAACTCAACATCCTCTCTACCGGCATCGCATTGGCCCTCGCTCTGACTGCTGGGTCTGCAATGGCAGCGCCGATCAACGGAACGGCTTCGCTGGCCGGATTTTTCCAGAACGTTTCCAGCAGCAATAACCGCATCGTCAGCGACTTGAACTTCATCGACCTGATCAACACCGCAGGCGCAGCGTTGGTCGGTGGCACCACTGGGGATTTCGCGCCGAACGGCAATGGCACCGCCTCTGATTTCACGATCTCGCCGTTCGTGCCGGGCATGATCTACGCGTTCAACGGGTTCAGCTTCACGGTCCAGTCGATCAACTCGCTGGTTCGCACGCCTCTTTCCTGTGGCACGACGGGCTGCAACGACACGTTGACTTTCGACATCTTCGGCACGGTCACCAAGGCCGGCTTCGATAGCACCCTGTTCTCCGGCGCATGGTCGGGCAACGGCTCGTGCAACCAGAACGGCAACAGTGGCAACTGCACCAACGGCACCAAGTCGGCCTCCTGGTCGGTCAGCCTGTCCGCCGCTGGTATGCCGGCAGTGGTTCCCGAGCCGGGCTCTCTGGCACTGGTCGGCGTCGCACTGGCTGGGTTCGGTGTTGCTGCCCGCCGCAAGACGCGCGGCTGAACTCCGCAGCAAGAACATCGGCTGCATCGGCCGGTGGTCGAATCAAGACAGGCCCCGGATCAACGCGACCGGGGCCTTTTTTTTGCGCCGAAGACCTGGTTCCGTCCATCAGGAGCTGGAGTTGGGGCGCGTCGCATGCACGATCGTCACCGGCACCGGCGAGCGTTGCGTGACCTGCTGCGAGGTCGAGCCCAGCAGCGCACCGCGCACCGATCCGACCGCACGCGCGCCCATCACGATCAGCTCGGCACGTTGGCGCTCGCAGGTTTCGATCAGCATGGCCACCGTGTCGCCCGTGGCCACCAGGGCCTCGCAGGGCGCTTCGGCGGCGTTCATCAATTGAAGTGCGGGCGCCAGCAGATGCGCACCGGCCTGGTCGGCAGCCTGCTGCATCGCATTGGCATCGTGGACCACCACCATCTCGTAGAGCGACGCGGTTTCCTGCACGTTGACGAGCACGGTGTCGGCCCGCAGCCCGGCGCTGCGCAGTGCCAGCACATGCCGCACCGCGGCCAGCGCGGCCTCGGAGCCATCCACGGGAATCAGGACTTTCATCGACGACCTCCAGGGCCGCGCAGAACGGCGACCACCTGCATGGCAGTTTAGGCGCCGACTCCCTGCCGAAACCATGCCCAGCACACCGCTGAAGCGCAGCGGGAGCGCAGCCCTTCCCCACCGACGGATCCGCCGGCAGCGTGCGTTGTGCACCGCATGCGCGCGGGGGCGCATGCCAGAATCTTTTGCATGAAAATCCTGCTTACCGGCGCTGCCGGATTCATCGGCATGACCACCTCGCTGCGCCTGTTGGCGCGCGGTGATGAGGTGGTGGGCCTGGACAACCTGAACGATTACTACAGCGTGCAGCTCAAGCGCGACCGCCTGGCGCGGCTGACACCGCACGAGCGCTTTCAGTTCGTGCAGATGGACGTGGCCGACCGAGCCGGCATCGAACGGCTGTTTGCCGAGAGCGGGTTCGACCGCGTGATCCACCTTGCGGCGCAGGCCGGGGTGCGTTACTCGTTGCAGAACCCGCATGCCTACATCGACAGCAACATCGTCGGCTTCATGAATGTGCTGGAAGGCTGCCGCCATGCCAAGGTGCAGCATCTGGTCTATGCATCCAGCTCCAGTGTCTACGGCGGGCACACCAAGATGCCGTTCGCCGAGCACGACAGCGTCGACCATCCGGTGAGCATGTACGCGGCCACCAAGAAGGCCAACGAGTTGATGGCCCACACCTACAGCCACCTGTTCGGCCTGCCCACCACCGGCCTGCGCTTCTTCACCGTCTACGGACCCTGGGGCCGCCCCGACATGGCGCTGTTCCTCTTCACCAAGGCGATCCTGGAAGGCCGCGCCATCGATGTCTACAACCACGGCCAGATGCAACGCGACTTCACCTATGTCGACGACATCGTCGAAGGCGTGGTCCGCGTGCTGGACCGTGTGGCCACGCCCGATGGCGGCTACCGGGCCGAGTCGCCCGACCCGGCGACCAGCAACGCGCCGTTCCGCGTCTTCAACATCGGCAATCACAACCCGGTGCCGCTGCTCGATTTCGTGGGCTGCATCGAGGACGCGCTCGGCATCAAGGCCGAGAAGAATTTGATGCCGCTGCAGGACGGCGACGTGCCGGCCACCTATGCCGATGTCGACGCCCTCAAGCAGTGGGTCGACTTCAAGCCCGCCACCGACATCCGCACCGGCATCGGCCGCTTCGTCGATTGGTATCGCAGCTACTACACCGTGTGAACGTCAGCGGTTCTTGAGCAACTCCAGCAGGTGCTCGATCGGAATGGCGTAGCTGATGCCGGTGGGGTTGGTGAGGGCGGTTTCGCGGCTGCCCTTGACCAGCACCATGTTGACGATGCCCAGCACGCGGCCGCTCTCGGCGTCCAGCACCGGGCCGCCGCTGTTGCCGGGGTAGGCGGTGGCGTCCAGTTGGTAGACCTGGAAGTTGCCGTTGCGCAGGCGCAGCACCGCGCGCGGGTCCAGCTGGCGCGCAGTGGGTGCTGGAAGCGCGATGGTGGTGATCGACGCGATGATGCCGCGGTGCGTGACTGGCGCAAAGCCGAGCGCACCCCCGATCGGGAAGCCGATCAGCGCCACAGACTGGCCCTCACGCGCCGCGGCCGCCGGGTCCAGCTCCAGCGACGGCAGTGGCGCGCCATCGATCTGCAGCAGCGCCAGGTCGGTCGAGCGGTCGCTGGCCACCAGCTTGGCCCGCCGCAGTTGCCGCTCAGGTGACGTGTCGGTGGCGCCGCGGCCACTCAGCACCGCGAGCAGGGGTCCGCTTGCGCTCAGGTCGTCGGGCAGCACGTGGTAGTTCGTGACCACCAGCGTGCCGTCTCCAATCACGAACCCGGTGCCGCGAAAGCCGAAGCGCGGTGCGTCGGTGGGGCTGTAAGTGCCCACCGGCAGCACCGACAGCTTGGCACGCGCCACGGTCTCGGGCAGGCCGGCGCGTGCCGCGCGCGGCAGCGTGGCCAGCCACGCACTACCCAGCAGCCCAATGCAGGCTCGGCGCTGGCGGTCTGCGCCGCGGAGGTTCGAGGTGCGGTGCCTCAAAGCGCCTTCAGCATCGAGGTGACTTCGGCCTGCGCGGCGAAGCCTTCGCCCAGCTTGGCCAGGGCTTCGAGTTCGGCGCGGGCGCGGGTCTTGTCGCCCTGCTTCACGTACAGCCTGGCCAGGCGCAGCGACAGCCGGCCGTCGTCCGGCGCATAGCGGGTGGCCTGGCGCTGGGCTTCGACGGCGGGAGCCAGCTGGTTGTCGGCTTCCAGTGCCAGCGACAGCGTGTCCAGCACCGGGGCCTTGTTGGGCATCAGCAATGCGGCTTGCTGGGCCAGCGGCAGTGCGCCGGTCTTGCCCTGTTTGAGCAGCAGCCAGGCCACGTTGTTCAGCGCCAGGGCGTTGCGCGGCTGCAGCTGCAGCACCTCGCGGTAGTGGCGCTCGGCCTCGGCCAGATCGCCCTTCGCGAGGGCGATGTCTCCCAGGTAATAGTGGAAAGCAGCATCCTGCGGGTTGTCCTTCAACCAGTCGGCGGCGAGGCGGTCGGCCTCGGCGGATTTGCGACCGGCCAGCAGTGCGTTGTGCAGGCGCAGAACCGCGTCGGGCGAGCGCTGGCGCAGCACCACGGCGCGGTAGGCGGCCGCTGCTGCGTCCCAGTTCTTGCTCAGCGCCTCGATCTCGCCTTCGAGCGCGTAGCCATTGATCTGGCTGCCGACTTCCTTGGCGCCCGACTTCTGCATCTCGCGCGCGATCGCCAGTGCATCCTGGGGCCGCTTGTCGCTGAGCGCCAACAACGCCAGCCCGCGCTTGGCCAGCGCCAGATCGGGTTGCAGGCGCAGCGCGCGCTTGAGCGCGGCGGCAGCACCGTCGTTGTCGCCGACTGCACGGTACGCATCGGCCAGCCGCAATTCGTGCATGGGGTTGCTGGGTTGCAGCCCTGCCAGGTTCTTGAAGGTGGAGACGGCACGCTGGTGGTCACCAGCCGCAACCTGCGCCCGACCGAGCGCGTCCATGATCTCGAAGCTGTTGGGCGCTGCAGCGGTGGCGTCCTGCGCAGCAACCAGCGCAGCCTTGTAATCGCCGCCGGCCAGCGAGCGATTGATGTAGAGCAGGTGGGGCTCCGGCGCCGAGGGGTCGACCTTGGTTGCATCGCGCAGCAGCTTCAGCGTCTCTTCGACCGATGCACCGGTGCGGGCCCCCAGTTCGGCCAGCGCAAGCATGGCGCGGTAGTTCTTCGGCTGCACCTTCAGCAGCGCTTCGAGACGCTTGCGCGCCAGTTCGGGCTTGCCTTCCTGGGCCTCGATGGCCGCCAGGCTCGCCAGCGCCGGGAAGTAGGTGGGGTCCTTGACCAGCGCGGCCTCGAAACTCGTGCGTGCAGCCGCCACGTCCTTCTTCAGCAGCATCACACGGCCGCGCAGGTTGTCCGGCAGCGGCGAATCGGGCAGCTTTTTCTGCAACCCGTCGATGGCCTTGAGCGCACCGGGCATGTCGTTCTGACGCAGACGGCCGCTGATCAGCGCCAGGTCGGTGCGCGGGCCGCTGCCGGCGGCGGCGATGGCCGCAAGCTCGTCGACGGCCGCACTGCTGTTGCTGCCTGCCATCTGCGCCATCGCCGCCGAGGTGCGCAC
>JBDSMV010000160.1:0-34005 GCA_039915715.1 Rubrivivax sp.
GTGCCGGCGGTGGAGGTGCTGCTGAATACCAAGCTGGTGGCTGACCTGATCGACAAGGGCGAACTCGCCGAGGTGAAAGAAGCGGTAGAGAAGTCGATGACGGAAGGCTCGCAGACGTTTGAGCAAGACTTGGCGCGCTTGATCGGCGAAGGCGTGATCTCGCGCGACGAAGGCCTGGCGCATGCCGATTCGCCCACCAACCTGTTGTGGCGCTTGCAGAACGACCACGGCGGCCAAACCCGCGTGGTGCCCAAACCCGAAGAAGCCGACACCGCCACCTTCACCGAAATGGCCGTCGATGTGCGGCCTGAGGAAAGCCGCAGTGCGTCGCTGTCGCAACTGTCCTGGCCGACGGTTCGGCAATGACCGCTGCAGCACCATCGGCTTCAACGCTGCGCCTGACCGAAGCGTTGATCGCCTGCCGCTCGGTGACACCGACCGATGGCGGCTGTCGCGCCCTGCTGATCGCGGTGCTGGAGCCGGCCGGCTTCGTTTGTGAAGCCATCGACGCCGGCCCCGACCACGCGCGCGTGTCGAACCTGTGGGCGGTGCACGACAGCGGCCGACCCGGTCCGACCCTGGTGTTCGCCGGTCACACCGATGTGGTGCCGACCGGGCCGCTCGAGCGCTGGACCAGTGACCCCTTCGTGCCCTCGCACCGCGATGGCCGCATCTATGGCCGCGGCGCGGCCGACATGAAAACCGCAGTGGCGGCGATGACGCTGGCTTGCGCGGCGCATGCCATCGAGCACCCCGACCATCCGGGCCGCATCGCGCTCTTGATCACCAGCGACGAAGAAGGCCCGGCCCTGCATGGCACGCGCCATGTGGTCGAGGTGCTGCGCGCGCGGGGCGAACCGCTCGACGCCTGCATCGTCGGCGAGCCGACCTCCGTTGAACGGCTCGGCGACATGGCCAAGAACGGTCGCCGCGGGTCGTTGTCGGGGCGCTTGACCGTGCAGGGGGTGCAGGGCCATGTGGCCTATCCGCAGTTGGCGCGCAACCCGCTGCACGAGTTGGCGCCGGCGCTGGCCGAATTGGTGGCCGCGCGCTGGGACCCCGATGAGCCCGACGCGCCCGGCGAACCCGGTCTGAATGGAGATGCATCCGAAAGCCCCTTCCCTCCCACCGGCTTTCAGATCAGCAACATCCACGCCGGCACCGGCGCCTTCAATGTGATCCCGGGCGAGCTGGTGCTGGACTTCAACTTTCGCTTCAGCACCGCGGTCACGCCGGACCAACTCAAGCAGCGGGTGGGGCAGATCCTGCAGCGCCACCGGGTCGAACACCGCATCGACTGGACCCTCGGTGGCGTGCCCTTCCTGACCGCGCCGGGCACCCTCAGCGCGGCCTTGCAGGATGCGGTCGAGGCGGTGTGCGGCCAGCGGCCCGTGCTCAGCACCACCGGCGGCACGTCAGACGGCCGCTTCATCGCAACCCTGTGCCCGCAGGTGATCGAGTTCGGCGTGGTCAACGCCAGCATCCACCAGGTCGACGAGTGGGTCGATGTCGATGCGGTCGAGCCGCTGCAGCAGGTCTATCGCCAGACGCTCGAGCGCTTCCTGAAATGACGGTCGGCAGCACCGCTGTGCCCCGGGTCGGGGTGCGCATTCGATGACCGTGATGGAACTGATCGGCGCGGCCGCCGACCGGCTGTCGCAGGCCGGCGTCTCATTCGGCCACGGCACCACGAATGCCCACGACGAAGCGGCGTGGCTGGTGTTGTGGCAACTCGGTCTGTCACTGGATGCACTGGACGAGTTCGCGGCGCGCGCCGTGACCGCCACTGAGCAGGCGACGGTCGACGCACTGATCTCCCAGCGCATCGACGGTCGCCAACCCGTGGCCTACCTGACGGGCGAAGCCTGGCTGCAGGGCGTGCCCTTCATGGTCGATGCGCGGGTGATCGTGCCGCGCTCGTTGATCGCCGAGGTCATCGCCGACGGCACCATCGACGCCTGGCTGACGGGTCACACCCGCCGGGTGCTGGACCTGTGCACCGGCAGCGGCGCGCTGGCGGTGCTGGCCGCGATGGCGTGGCCGGACATCGAGCTCACCGCCAGCGATCTGTCGGCCGACGCGCTGGCAGTGGCGCAACTCAACCTGCAACGCCACGGCTTGGCCGGGCGCATCACCCTGGCGCAAGGCGACGGTCTGGCCGCAACGCCGGGCACTTTCGACCTGATCCTCTGCAACCCCCCGTATGTGAACCGCGAATCGATGACGAACTTGCCCGCCGAGTACCGCGCCGAACCTGCGCTCGCGCTGGACGGCAACATTGCCGGCAATGCCGACGGCATGGACTTCATACGGCCGCTGTTGCAGGCCGTTCGCAACCACCTGACCGACGACGGCGTGCTGGTGCTGGAAGTCGGCCACGAACGTGCCCATTTCGAAGCCGCCTTCCCGCAATTGCCTGTTGTGTGGCTGCCCACCAGCGCCGGCGACGAACAGGTGCTGCTGATCGAAGCGCGGGCGCTGCAGCCGCAACTGCTGGGCGGCTCCGCAGCCGCAAGCTCGGAGGTCACCGCATGATCACGCTGCGCAACATCACGCTGCGGCGTGGCGTCAAGGTGGTGTTGCAAGGTGCCAGCGTGGTGCTGCAGCCCAGCGAGAAGGTGGGCCTGATCGGACGCAACGGCGCTGGCAAGTCGAGCCTGTTCTCGCTCCTGGCCGGGCGCTTGCAGGCCGATGGCGGCGATGTCGAGATCCCGCCGCGCTGGCGTTTGGGTGAAGTCGCGCAAGAGATGCCCGAGACCGACACCGGCGCCACCGACTTCGTGCTCGAAGGCGACCGCCCGTTGGTGGACGCACAGGCGCTGCTGACGCAAGCAGAGATCGACGACGATGGTCATGCGATTGCCGATGCCCATGTGGCGCTGGAAGAAGCCGGCGCGTTCGACGCCCGCTCTCGCGCCGAAGCGCTGCTGCTGGGACTGGGATTTCGCACCCCGCAACTCGACGCACCGGTCAACAGTTTTTCCGGCGGCTGGCGGATGCGGCTGCAACTGGCGCGCGCACTGATGTGCCCGGCCGAGATCCTGCTGCTGGACGAGCCCACCAACCACCTGGACCTGGACGCGCTGGTGTGGCTCGAAAGCTGGCTCAAACGGTACGACGGTTTGATGCTGATCATCAGCCACGACCGCGAATTCCTCGACGCCGTGACCCGCGTCACCGTCCATCTGGACGAGAGCCAGCTGACCCGCTACACGGGCAACTACACGGCCTTCGAAGAGATGCGCGCCGAACGCATGGCGCAAGCTTCGGCTGCCTATGGCAAGCAGCAGGAGAAGGTCGCCCACCTGCAGCGTTTCATCGACCGCTTCAAGGCCAAGGCCAGCAAGGCCAAGCCGGCGCAAAGCCGCGTCAAGGCGCTGGCGCGGATGGAACGGCTGGCGCCGGTGCTGACCGCCAGCGACTTCGACTTCGAGTTCCGCGAACCGCTGAGCCTGCCGAACCCGATGCTGAGCTTCGACGAACTTTCCGCCGGATACCGGTCTGCCCCCACGGCCGCCGATGGCGACCTGCCCCCCGGGGGGGCGCTGCCCGCCTCCGGGCGGCCGAGCGGCGGGCAGGGCGCGATCGCACCCGATAGTGGGTCGACCCGCGACACCATCGTCGTCAAGAACTTCAGCCGCTCGGTGCTGGCCGGCCAGCGCATCGGCATCCTGGGCGCCAACGGCCAGGGCAAATCGACCCTCGTCAAGACCATCGCCGGCGACCTGCCTGCGCTCGGTGGCACCACCACGCAAGGCAAGGGCCTGGTGATCGGCTATTTCGCGCAGCAGGAACTCGATGTGCTGCACCTGGACGACGGCCCGCTGATGCACCTGGTGCGGCTGGCGCGCGATGTCGGCCCGGCGGCGCGCGAGCAGGAGCTGCGCGACTTCCTGGGCCGCTTCCGCTTCACCGGGCCGATGGTGCAGCAACCGGTGGGGTCGCTGTCGGGTGGTGAGAAGGCCCGCCTGGTACTGGCGATGCTGGTGTGGCAGCGACCCAACCTCTTGCTGCTGGACGAGCCCACCAACCACCTCGACCTGACCACGCGCGAAGCGCTGTCGATCGCGCTCAACGAGTTCGAAGGCACGGTGATGCTGGTCAGCCACGACCGCGCGCTGCTGCGCGAAACCTGCGACGAGTTCTGGCTGGTGTCGGGTGGGTCGGTGCAGCCTTTCGACGGCGATCTGGACGACTATCAGAAGTGGCTGCTGGACGTGTCTCGCGCGGCAGCGCGCGGGCAGCCGCTGCCGGCGCCGCCGGGTGCGGCTGTCACATCCGCTCCGGCCCCCTCGGCTCCTGCAGCGGTGGTGGCCAAGCCCGCGGCGACACGGCCATCGGCCTCTGCACAGACTCCGACACAAACTCCGACACCACCCACGTCATCGACGCCGCAGAGCCGCGACGACCGCAAGCAGGCCAAGCAGGCGCGGGCCAAGCAGTCGGATTCCACCCGCCCACTGCGGGTCGAGTTGCAGCGCATCGACGACCGCCTCGTTCGGCTGACGAAGGAACGCAGCGAAGTCGAGTCGGCGCTGGCCGCACCCGCCACTCCCGCCAGCGACTACGCAGAGTTGGGTCGACGCCTGGCGCACATCGGTGCCGAGGCGGGGATGCTGGAAGAGCGCTGGCTCGAACTGCACGGAGAACTGGACATGCTGGCCGGCTGAATGGATCGCAGTTTTGGTGCGCACAATGGCGCTGCGTCGACATTCCCCGACCCGGACGCGGTCGCCAGATTGAAGGACTTCCCCATGGCCATCGACAAAACCCTCTACACCGGACACGCCACTTCCACCGGCGGACGCAGCGGCAGCACCGAATCGTCCGACGGTGCCATCAAGGCCCAGCTCTCGACCCCGAAGGAACTCGGCGGCAGCGGGGGCATGGGCACCAACCCCGAGCAATTGTTCGCAGCCGGCTATTCGGCCTGCTTCATCGGCGCCATGAAGGCGGTGGCCGGCAAGCAGAAGATCGAAGTGCCCGACGACATCTCGATCACCGCTGCGGTGGCGATCGGCCCGATGACGGGCAAGGACGGCGCCTTCGGCATCGCCGTGCAAATGGACATCAAGGTGCCCGGCATGGACAAGGACAAGGCCGAGAAGCTGGTGGCCGACGCGCACCAGGTGTGCCCGTACTCCAACGCCACGCGCGACAACGTCAAGGTCGATCTGAACGTGGTTTGATCCCGCGGGCTTGAACTGGTGCGGACTGCGGGCCGCGCAACAGCAACTCGATTCGCGCCTGAACCGGGCTCAGCGAGCCGGCACTTTCGAACTCGTCCCTGCCGGCTTCAGCGCCGCCCACCACGGCACCGATGGCGCAGCGGCTGGCTCGAATCACCTTCACCCCCGCAGCCAGGGCACGCCGGGCGGCCGCCATCAAGCCCTCACTGACCGTGCCGTTGCCGGTGCCGGCAATCACCAGCCCGTCGATGCCGATGGCCAGCAACGCATCGACGATGGCGCCGTCGGAGCCGGCATGATTGATCACGATTTCGACCCGTGGCCATTGCGACAGATCGCGATCGATCCAGGCCAGCCCCAGCGCGTCGCCCTCAGGCCAGGGCCGGAAGACACGAAGGCGCCCTTCCTCGATGCGCGCGAGCGCCCCGGCGTCACCGCTTGTGAACGCGTCCAGCCGGTAGGTGTGCAGCTTGCGGAGATCGGCGCCCGAATGCACCGTACCGGCCAACACGGCCACCACACCCCGGGCTTGCGGGTGGACCGCCACCGTCACGGCATCCAGCAGGTTCTGCGGGCCGTCGGCCTGCAGCGATGTGGCCGGCCGCATCGCCGCGGTCAGCACCACCGGCTTGGCGGGCGCCAACACGCGCTGCATGAAGTACGCGGTTTCTTCCAGCGTGTCGGTGCCGTGGGTGACGACGATGCCCGCCACGTCGGCACGTTGCAGGTGGGCGTCGATGCGCCGGGCCAGGGCCTGCCACACCGCGACCCCCATGTCCTTGCTGTCGATCTGTGCCACTTGCTCGGCTTCCAGCGGCACCGCGGCCAGCGCCGGCACGGCGTCGATCAACCCGTGCACCGCGACCTGCCCGGCGCGGTAGCCGGTGTTGTCGAGGGCGCTTTGGGAGGTGCCGGCGATGGTGCCGCCGGTGCCCAGAACCACCACCTTGCGTTGCGCGCTTGGCATCGAAGCCCTTTCTGGATAAAAATACAGTGCCTGGATGCATCGACAGGCCAATCCTGTTGGGTGGCCACCGTCGATGCAGAACATGACGGGCATCTTCCACCGCAACCAGTGAGAACCCACGATGCCCGACCCTCGCGTCAACCCCAGCGAAGAAAGCCCGAAGCTCACCGCGCGCCAGCAGCAGATTCTGGACTTGGTGCAAGACACCATCGAGCGCACCGGCGCCCCGCCCACCCGCGCCGAAATTGCGGCCGAACTGGGTTTCAAGTCACCCAACGCCGCCGAAGAACACCTGCAGGCGCTGGCCCGCAAGGGCGTGATCGAGTTGCTCGGTGGCACGTCGCGCGGCATTCGCCTGAAGCCAGAAACCTTGCGGGCACTGAATCAGGCGCGGCCGGTGCCCTATGGTCAATTGGCGGGCCGGCAATACCAGCTCCCGCTGCCGAGCCTGGCCCAGCTGACCCTGCCGCTGGTTGGCCGGGTGGCTGCCGGCAGCCCGATCCTGGCGCAAGAACACATCGAGCAAACCTACCTGATGGAGGCATCGATGTTCGCGCGCAGGCCCGACTACCTGCTCAAGGTCCGCGGCATGAGCATGCGCGACGCCGGCATCCTTGATGGCGACCTGCTGGCGGTGCAGAAGGCCAACGACGCCCGCAACGGGCAGATCGTGGTGGCGCGGCTCGGCGACGATGTCACCGTCAAGCGGTTGCGCCGCACCAGGACCGCCATTGAACTGCTGCCCGAGAACCCCGACTTCGCCCCCATCGTGGTGCCGCTGGACGCCACCGACTTCGAGCTCGAAGGCGTGGCCGTCGGGCTGATTCGCAACAGTGCGTCGATGTGACCATGGACCCGTTGCAGCACCACTCACCGCCCCGCGCGCCGCAACAGGCGCTGTCCGCCCTCCCCGCGCGACCACCCAAGGCCCCGCCCCTGCGCAAGGCGCGTCATGCGGGCGAATGCGAACGGCTGGAGCAACTGCCCAACATCGGCCCATCGATCGCCGCCGATCTGCGCGGCATCGGCGTGCTGCAACCGGCCGAGCTGGCGACGCTGGACCCGCTGCAGCTCTACCGGCGGCTGTGCACCGCCACCGGCAAGCGCCAGGACCCGTGCGTGCTTGACACCTTCATGGCCGCCTGCGACTTCATGCGCGGTGCACCGTCCCGCCCGTGGTGGAACTACACCGCCGAACGCAAGAAGAACCTGGGCCCACACGCTCCCTGACGCTCGCTGCACCAGGGGGCTGGCCTGCGTCCAGGCAAAACCGCCATTTGAAACCCCCGAGAATCGGCGCCATGTCGTTGCTGCCCTATGCGCTGACCCGCCCGTTCCTGTTCGGCCTGGACGCCGAGCGGGCTCACGACCTGGCGCTGGCCGGCTTCGCGCGCTTGCAGCACACACCGGCGCTGGCCCTGTGGCAGCAGCGGCGCATTGCCGACCCGGTGACGGTGGCTGGGCTCGCATTCCCGAACCGCATCGGCCTCGCGGCCGGTCTCGACAAGAACGGCCGTTGCATCGACGGTCTGGGCGCGCTCGGCTTCGGCTTCATCGAGGTAGGCACTGTGACCCCACGAGCCCAGGCCGGCAACCCGAAGCCGCGGATCTTCAGGGTACCGGCGGCGGACGCGCTTATCAACCGCCTGGGCTTCAACAACGAAGGCCTGGACGCGTTCGTCTCGCACGTGCGCCGCGCCCACCGGTTCAGGCGCAGCGGGGGCATCGTCGGCCTCAACATCGGCAAGAACGCGGCCACGCCGATCGACCGGGCGGTGGACGACTATTTGCTGGGGCTCGATGGCGTCTACCCGCATGCCGACTACGTGACCGTCAACATCTCCAGCCCCAACACGGCCAATCTGCGCAGCTTGCAGAGCGACGACGCGCTCGAGACTCTCCTGGGGGCGCTGTGCGAACGCCGGGTGCAACTGCGGCAGCGCCACACGCGCCAGGTGCCGTTGTTCGTGAAGATCGCACCCGACTTGGACGACGGCGAGGTCGCAGCCATTGCCGCGGTGCTAAAGCGGCACGGCATCGACGGCGTCATCGCCACCAACACCACCCTGTCGAAAGACGCCGTGCAGGGCTTGGCGCATGGATCGGAGGCCGGCGGCGTCTCGGGCCGTCCGGTGGCGGCCGCCAGCAACCGCGTGATCCGGCAGTTGCGCCAAGCGCTGGGCGCTGACATGCCGATCATCGGCGTCGGCGGCGTCATGAGTGGTGCCGATGCAGTGGCCAAGCGCGATGCCGGCGCCGACCTGGTGCAGATCTACACCGGGCTGATCTACCGCGGACCGGAATTGGTGACCGAAGCCGCGCGGGCGCTGCAACAGCGCGGTTGACTGGGCCGCAGCCGCAGCCGAAAACGAAGACGCAGCAGCCGCTACAACAGCTTGACGCCGGTCTTCTCCTGCAACGCCTCACGGTTCACGCCCGGCGCCATCTCCACCACCGTGAGCCCCTGCGGGGTCACGTCCAGCACCGCAAGGTCGGTGATGATCCGGTCGACCACCGCCACGCCGGTCAGCGGCAGCGTGCAGTCGGGCAGGATTTTCAGGTCGGTAGAGCCGTCTTTCTTTTTCGCGACATGCTCCATCAGCACCAGGACCCGGGCCACTCCGGCCACCAGGTCCATCGCGCCACCCATGCCTTTGACCATCTTTCCGGGGATCATCCAGTTGGCCAGGTCGCCCTTTTCGCTGACCTGCATCGCACCCAGGATCGACAGGTTGATCTTGCCGCCGCGGATCATCGCAAAGCTGTCGTGACTGCCGAAGATGCTGCTGCCTGGAATGGTGGTGACAGTCTGCTTGCCTGCATTGATCAGGTCGGCATCGACCTGATCTTCGGTCGGAAACGGGCCGATGCCCAGCATGCCGTTTTCGCTTTGCAACCAGACTTCGATGGACGGATCGACGAAATTGGCCACCAGCGTTGGCAGACCGATGCCCAGGTTGACATAGAAGCCGTCTTCGAGCTCCTTGGCGGCGCGAGCCGCCATCTGATCGTGGGTCCAGGCCATGCTGTCAGCTCCCTGCCGCCGCGGTGCTGTCCGCGGCGGTGTTCTTGTCGGTGATGGGCGCAGAAACGGTGCGCTTCTCGATGTGCTTGATCGGCGACGAATTCAGCACGATGCGGTGCACGTAGATGCCCGGCAGGTGCACGTCGTCGGGCGCGATCTCACCGGTCTCCACCAGGTGCTCTACCTCGACCACCGTGACCCTGGCCGACATCGCCGCGGCCGGGTTGAAGTTGCGCGCGGTCAGGCGAAACACCAGGTTGCCGGACTTGTCGGCCTTCCAGGCCTTGACCAGCGCCACGTCCGGCAGCAGCGCGCGTTCCATGATGTAGTCGTGGCCGTCGAACTGGCGCGTTTCCTTGCCTTCGGCCACCAACGTGCCGACCCCGGTGCGCGTGAAGAAGGCCGGGATGCCCGCGCCGCCCGCTCGCAGCCGTTCGGCCAGCGTGCCCTGGGGCGTGAACTCCAGTTCCAGTTCCTTGGCCAGGTACTGGCGTTCGAACTCCTTGTTCTCGCCCACGTAGCTGCTGATCATCTTCTTGATTTGGCGCGTCAGCAGCAGCTTGCCGAGACCCTGCCCGTCGGTGCCGGCGTTGTTGGAGATCACCGTCAAACCGATCACCCCACTGTCGCGCAGCGCATCGATCAGCATTTCCGGGATGCCGCAGAGCCCAAATCCACCGACTGCCATCAACTGACCGTCGCCGATGACACCTTGCAGTGCCTTCTCGGCGCTCGCATAGACCTTGTTCATGCGCAAGACTCCGTTTCACTGAACGCGCGGGGTCGCAAGCGTACACCCCCTCCAAACAGGTGCACTCGTATGGGGGGCCGACACCGGCATTCAGATCGACCGGTTGCGGCTAGACTGCCCGTTAGCAGCAGGCGATGCCGTGCGTTTGCAGCGGGTTACAGCGCTTGCTTGCAAGGTCAGGCGCTGTGGTGCGCACGGCAGCGAAAGGCATACGGCATCAAGATGAGCTCCATTCGTGTGTTCGTGGTTGCGCAGCAGACCGTCATGCGGCTCGGGCTTGCCGCCATGCTGGCGGCGGATGGCGGGTTCGCATTGGCTGGTGACGCTGCCGATGGTGCGGCTGCCGTGAAGGCATCTGCCGCGCTGCAACCCGATCTGATGCTGATCGACCCCCATCTGCCCGACATGGCAGCCGCCGACCTGGTGCAGGGTGCAGCTGCGGCGCATGCTGCGCTCGGCTTCGCGGTGCTGACCGATGATGCCTCGGACGATGCGCAAAGCGGCATGCCGTTGGCGGCGTCGATTGCGCCTGGTGTGGCGGCCGCGCCGATCGCTGTCGGGCGCATCGTCGCGGTGTCGCGCAACGTGGCGGTCGAGGCGCTGGCTCGGACATTGCGCCGCCTGCACGGCTCCAGCCTGCGACCCTGTGCCGATGACGGCGGTGCCAATTCCGCCGAACTCCGCGACGAACCGCAGCGTGAGGGACTGGACGGCATCGGCGGCCCCATGTTGATGGTGCTGGATGCCGATGGAGCTCAGCTCGACGACTCGGAGCCGATCCGGGTGACAGGCGCCGAAACCCTGCAGCCCATAACTGCACAAGCGATTGCGCAGGCCTTTCGCAACCCACTGACTCAGCGCGAACACGAGTTGCTGGCGTTGATGGGTCTGGGCCTGTCGAACCATCAGATTGCCGAGCGCCTGTCGATCGCGATGCCGACGGTCAAGTTTCACGTCACCCACATCCTGCGCAAGCTGGGTGCCGACAACCGCACCGAAGCGGTGTTGCTGGCGCTGCGCCACGGGCTCGTCCAGTTGCGCTGAACCCCAGTGCCGGGCCGACCCGGAGCCAGACGACGTTTGCGCGACGACTGCACAACGCCCCGCAGATGCGTGACCGACAATCCCGGTCGCATGATCACTGCCCACCACCTCGAAAACTCCCGCTCGCAGCGCATCCTGTGGCTGCTGGAAGAGCTGGCTCTGCCCTACCAGGTCAAGCGTTACGAGCGTGACAAGCAGACCATGCTGGCACCCCCCGAGCTGATGAAGCTGCATCCGCTGGGCAAGTCACCGGTGATCACCGATGGCGACATCACAGTGGCCGAGTCCGGCGCGATCGTCGAGTACCTGCTCGAGGCCCACGGCCAGGGCCGCCTGAAGCCTGCCGCGGGCACTGTCGAGGGGCGCCGCTACACCTACTGGCTGCACTTCGCCGAAGGCAGCGCCATGCCCTATCTACTGATGAAGCTGATCTTCGACCGCGTGCGCAAGGCACCGGTGCCCTTCTTCGTCAAGCCGGTGGTCAAGGGCGTGGCCGACAAAGTCACCGGCGGCTTTATCGCGCCGAACCTGAAGCGGCAGATGGATTACATCGAATCGGAGCTGGCGGGCCGCGCCTGGTTTGCCGGTGACGAGTTCAGTGCCGCCGACATCCAGATGAGCTTTCCGATGGAGGCGGCTGCGGCCCGCGCGGGGCTCGCCGCCGAGGGTCCGAATTCGCACCCGGCTTCGGTGGACTGGCTGCGACGCATCCACGCCCGGCCGGCCTACCAGCGCGCACTGAAGGCCGGCGGCCCTTACAAAATCGGCTGAGTGCGCGGCGGCAGTGCCGCGACCCCCCCTTTACGGCAGCGCCAAGGCACCCAACTCGCCTGCCAGGCGCCAGCTGGCACACAGCGCGGCCGGCCAGCGACCGCTGGCCATTAGGGCGTCGATGGCTTCGTGTTCGGGCTCGCATGCCAGTCCGTTCGCCTGCAGCCATTCGCGGTCGAAGTAGCTGTGGCGGTAGCGTTCGCCGTCGTCGCACAACAGCGTCACGATCGAGCCCGACTTGCCATCGTCGACCATCGCCTGCGCGCAAGCCAGCGCTGCCACCAGGTTGGTGCCGGTCGAGCCACCCACCCGGCGCCCGAGCCGCGCCGACAGCGCGTGCATTGCTGCCAGGCTCCACAAGTCGGGGACCTGCACCATCGCATCCAGCACACCGGGAACGAACGACGCTTCGACCCGCGGCCGGCCGATGCCTTCGATGCGCGAACCGTGAGGCAGGGTCAGCTGCGGGTCGCGGCTCAGGTAGTGGTCGAAGAACACGCTGCGCTCGGCGTCGACCCCGCAAACCCGGGTGGCATGGCGGCAGTAGTGCACATAGCGGCCGACGGTGGCCAGCGTGCCGCCGGTGCCGGCGCCAGCCACGATCCAGGTCGGGCACGGATGTGGCTCGCGCCCCAGCTGGGTGTAGATGCTCTCGGCGATGTTGTTGTTGGCGCGCCAGTCGGTGGCCCGTTCGGCATAGGTGAACTGGTCCATGAAATGACCACCGGACTCGGCTGCCAAACGGCGGCTCTCGGCGTCCGTGGCATGCGGGTCGTCGACCAAATGACAGCGCCCGCCCTGAAATTCGATCGCGGTGATCTTCTGCGGGCTGGTGCTGCGCGGCATCACCGCCACGAACGGCAGGCCGAGCAAACGCGCGAAATAGGCTTCGCTGACCGCTGTGCTGCCGCTGGACGACTCCACCACCGTGCCGCCCTCACGCAGCCAACCGTTGCACAACGCATGCAGAAACAGGCTGCGCGCCAGTCGGTGCTTCAAGCTGCCGGTGGGGTGGCTCGATTCGTCCTTCAAGTACAGGTCGACGCCGGGAAAGCCCGGCAGCGGCAGCGGGATCAGGTGGGTGTCGCTGGAACGCTGGAAATCAGCTTCGATGCGGCGCACCGCCTCGCGCAGCCAGGCGCGGTCCTGCTGACGGTCACGCTTGCGAATATCGGACGGCGGTTCGGCGCGCATCAGTCGATCTTCTCTCGCAGCCAGTCGGGCAACGGCGCCGACTTGCGGGTGCTGAAGTCGGTCCAAACGGTGCGTGCGCCGCCTTCGGCACAGACCACGTCCGGCGCGTCGGTGCGCGCCATCGTGTGGTAGGTCATGAAGCTGCTGCGGCCGGGCTCGGCCACATAAAGCTTGATGTCCAGGTCGCCCGGATATTCGACCTGCCGCAGGAAATTGCAGAAGGCGTTGACGATCACGATGCCCTCGCCCGACAGGTCGGTGCTGACGCCCATGCCCAGCACCCAGTCCATGCGCACGATCTCCATGAAGCGGAAATAGAGCGTGTTGTTGATGTGGCCCATGGTGTCCATGTCGCCCCATCGCGTCGGCACCACCATCTGGTGCACCAATTTCTTCTCGGCCGGCAGTTCGAATCGCATCGGTGTATCGCCCTCACTCCACTCCAAGGTCTCGCGCCATCCGCGTCACCAGCAGCCTCAATTCGGTCAACTCGGCAGCCATGCGCGTCTGGTCGGCCCGCAAGGCCGCGATCTCGCCGACTGCCACTCGCTCATCCGCGTCCACCCCTTCGACTTGCGAAGCCGGCATCACCACTTCGCCGCACAGCAGATGGGTCCAGCGCGCTTCGCGAGCGCCGGGAGCCTTCGCCCGCTTCACGACCATCGGCGGTGATTTCTGCGCCAACTCGTCCAGAAACCCGTCGACCGAAGAGATGTCGGCGAAGCGGTGCAGCCGGTCACAGTTCAGTCGCAACTCGGCCGCGGTCTGCGGACCACGCAACATCAGCACCGTCAACAGTGCCACCGATTGCGAAGGCACTTGAAGTGCACGGGCAAAGTTCTGCTCGAATCGCACCACCCGGCTGCCGCTGCCTTCGAACACCAGGCTCAGCCCCTTGAGCCCGTCGATGGCAGCCATCACTTCGGTTTCTGTGGCCTCGACAACCGGCGCCCGCGCGGTCTTCTGGTTGCATCCCGCCACCAGCGCATTGAGCGACAGCGGATAGGTGTCGGGAACGGTGGCCTGCTTCTCGACCAGCACGCCCAAGACCCGGGCTTCCAGCGGCGACAGCACTCTCAAGATGTCAGATGACCCATCGAAGCGCTGCGGCGCGACCAATCGAGCCGTCGTCGCGGAACTGGCTTTGCCGGGCCGCAGGCGACATCCCCCCGGGGGGCGACGGCGAGAGCCGTCTTGGGGCCGACACTTTTCGGGCCGCAGACGACATCCCCCCGGGGGGCGACGCCGCAAGGCGTCTTGGGGCCGACACCCTTCGTCTTGAGGCCGACATTCAGACCCCGAAGCCGTCGTCGGCGGCGATGACGGCGCCGTTGACGAACCCGCTCTGCTTGGCGCACAGCATCATGAGCACCACATCCAGATCGGCCGCCGTGCCCACGCGCTTGCGCGGCAGCATCTGGATCAGCTTCTTGCCGGCTTCGGTCTGCCAGTGGCGGTGATTGATCTCGGTGTCGATGTAGCCGGGGCAGATGGCATTGACATTGATGTCGTAACGACCCCATTCCAGCGCCATCGCCCGGGTCATGTGCACCACTGCGGCCTTGCTCATGCAGTAGACGCCGATCTGCGGCAGCACCTTCAGGCCCGCCATCGACGCGATGTTGACGATGCGCCCGCCTGTGTACGTGCCGGGCGCTTCCCCCTTGCTGCGCGCGATCATGCGTTTGGCCACCTCTTGCGCCACGAAGAATGCGCCGCGGGTGTTGGTGTTCATGATCTGGTCGTAGTCGTCGGGCGTGACATCGGTCAGCTTGTGGGTGCCACCCACGCCCGAGTTGTTGATGAGGATGTCGATCGCCCCCATCTCGGTTTCCGCATGCGCCACCGCGGCGCGGATGCTGACCGGGTCGGTCACGTCGAGCCCGACCACATGCGCGTCGCCACCTTCGGCTTCGATCTCGGCGCGCAGGGTCTTCAGGCGTTCGATGCGGCGCGCCGCCAGCACCACTCCGGCACCCGCTGCCGCCAGCGTCTTCGCGAACTGGGCGCCGAGCCCACTGGACGCACCGGTGACGAGGGCCACGCGGCCCGACAGATCGATCTCGTAGGCCATGGCCGTTGCAGTCCTCGACAGGTGCTCCGGGTGCATCGACGCATCGCGATGACCCGGTAGATGGGCACTAAAAAATAGGGCCAGGAAACGATAGCACGCACCCCGCCCGTACCGCTGCAAGCGCCCGGGGCGTGCGGCATCATTGGCCGCAGCCATGCTGACGATCCGCTCACTGTCCAAACGCTTCGGCACCACGCCGGTCTTCCACGCTGTCAACCTCGAGTTGCGCAGCGGCGAATTCGTCGCACTGCTGGGCGAATCGGGAGTCGGCAAGTCGACACTCTTGAACTGCATCGCCGGGCTCGATAGGGCCGACAGCGGCAGCGTGGCGATTGCGGGGCAGGACTTGGGGACACTCGACGACGATGACTGCGCCCGGTTGCGGCGCCAGCACCTGGGCTTCGTGTTCCAGGCCTTCCACGTGCTGCCGCACCTGAGCGTGGCCGAAAACGTCAGCCTGCCGCTGCGCCTGCTGCGACGCCACGACCCGGTGCGTGTGCAGAGCTTGCTGGACGCCGTCGGGCTGGACGGGCTCGCCGATCGGTTGCCGGCGCAGCTGTCGGGCGGCCAGTTGCAGCGGGTGGCGATCGCGCGCGCGGTGGTGCACGCGCCGGGTCTGATCCTGGCCGACGAGCCCACCGGCAACCTTGACCCGGCCACCGCCGACCGTGTGCTGGCGGTGCTGCGCGCGCAGGTTCACGAGGCCGGCGCCGCCTGTTTGCTGGTGACCCACTCGGCGGCAGCGGCGGCCCGTGCCGACCGCGTGCTGCGGCTGCGGGCCGATGGTGTCGATGCCGACACCGCCCGGGACGACCCGGCGGCGGCCCACCCCGCCACCGCCCTCGCCCGGTGATCGGCCTTTTGATGCGCCGCGAGTGGCGCCACCACCCGTGGCGCCATGGCGTGGCATTGCTGGCGGTGGCATTGGGCGTGGCGCTGGCGTACTCGGTGCACCTCATCAACAGCTCGGCGCTGAGCGAGTTTTCTGCGGCGGTGCGCAGCGTCAACGGCGAGCCCGATCTGGTGCTGCGCAACACCGGCGGCGGCGACGAAGGCATCGACGACGCCTTCTTCGCCCGCGTGGCCACAGACCCGGGGGTGGCGCTGGCGAGCCCGGTACTGGAGGTCGACACGTACGCCCGCAGCGCCGACGGGCGCCGCGTTCCGGTGCGGGTGCTGGGGCTCGATGCGCTGCGGGTGGCCTTGCTGGCCCCGACCCTGTTGCCACGCGTGGCGGAGGGAGAGGACCGGCTCGCGTTTCTGGACCCGTCCGCCGCCTTCTTGAATGCCGCTGCGCGCGACGCACTCAAGCTGACCGACGGCGCCGAGGTGGCGTTGCAGAGCGGGCCTGAATGGCAGGCCCTGCGGGTGGCCGGCAGCGTGGCGGCCAGCGGCGGACCGCTGGTGGTGCTGGACCTGGCGGGCGCGCAGCAGTTGCTGTCGGCGATCGGCAAGTTGTCGCGCATCGACTTGCGGCTGGCGCCCGGCACCGACCCCGCTGCGCTTTTGAAGCGGCTGGATCTGCCGCCACAGGTGACTGCCGTGCCGCCGGGGCAGGGCGAAGCGCGCATCAGCAACCTGTCGCGCGCCTACCGCGTCAACCTGACGGTGCTCGCCCTCGTCGCGCTGTTCGTCGGCGCGTTCCTGGTGTTCTCGGTGGTGTCGCTGTCGGTGGCCCAGCGCACGCCCACCTTCGCGTTGCTCGGTGTGCTGGGGATGACCGCCGCCCAGCGCCGCGCCTGGGTGCTGGCCGAATGCGGCTGCATCGGTGCGGCTGGCAGTCTCCTCGGTTTGCTGATGGGGGTCGGGATGGCCGCGGCGGCGTTGCGCCTGCTGGCCGGCGACCTGGGCGGCGGCTACTTTCCGGGGGTGACGCCGCCACTGCAGATCGGCTGGCTCAGCACGCTCGGCTTCGGACTCTTGGGCGTGCTGTCGGCGCTGGTGGGCGGGGCCTGGCCCGCGCGCCAAGCCGAACGCATCGCGCCGGCGCTGGCGCTCAAGGGCCTGGGCACGCCGGGTGGCCGGTCGCCCCCCGCGTGGCCGGGGCTGGTGCTGCTGGCTGCGGGCACCGGCGCGGCCTTTTTGCCGCCGGTGGCTGGGCTTCCACTGGCCGCGTATGCAGCGGTTGCGGCGCTGCTGTTCGGTGGCGTGGCGCTGGTGCCGGCGGTGGTGCATGGCCTGCTGGTCCTGGCGCCTGCGGTGCAACGCGCGTTGCCGTTGCTGGCGTTGCAGCGGGCGCGCTTCCAGCGCCGCACCGCCACCGCGGCGGTGGCCGGGGTGGTCGCGAGCCTGGCGCTGTCGGTGGCGTTGACGGTGATGGTCGCCAGCTTTCGCACCGGCGTGTCGGACTGGCTCGGCAGCGTGTTGCCGGCCGATCTCTACGCCCGCAGCGCCGCCAACACCAGCAGCGCCGCCAACGCCTGGCTGCCGGCCGATTTCGCCGACCGGGCCGCTGCCCTGCCGGGGGTTCAGCGCGTGCAGGCATCGCGCTTGCGGCGGCTGCAGCTGGCTGGCGACCGGCCGGCGGTGACGTTGATCGCGCGGCCCCTGTCAGACCCGGCGGCCGAGCTGCCTTTGCTGGACCCGCCCCTGCCTGAGACTGCGGTGCAAGCGCATGAGGTCGGCGTCTACGTCACCGAAGCGATGGTGTCGTTGTACGGCGCACGACCGGGCAGCACGCTGGCGTTGCCGCTGGACGGCCGCGTCGTCAACGGCCGGGTGCTGGGGGTGTGGCGCGACTACGCCAGGCAGTTCGGCGCGGTGCTGTTGAACGCCAGCGATTACCAGCGGCTGACCGGCGACACCCGCATCAACGATCTGGCGCTGTGGCTGCAGCCGGGTTCCGCAGCTGGCAGCACCCCTTCGGGCGTGCAGCAGGCCCTGCGCGATCTATTGCCCGACCCGACGATGCTGGAATTCGCGTCCAGCGCCGAATTGCGAACGCTGTCGCTGCGAATCTTCGACCGCAGCTTTGCCGTCACCTACTACCTGCAGGCGGTGGCGATCGCGATCGGGCTCATCGGCATCGCCGCCAGCCTGTCGGCCCAGGTGCTGGCACGGCGCAAGGAATTCGGCCTGCTGTCGCATCTGGGTCTGACGCGGGCACAGATCGTGGCGGTGGTGGCTGGCGAAGGTGCCGCCTGGGTGGCAGCCGGCACCCTGGTCGGGTTGTTGCTGGGAGCGGCGGTGGCAACCGTGCTGGTGCGGGTCGTCAACCCGCAGAGCTTTCACTGGACCATGGAGATGGTGTGGCCGTGGCCGCGGTTGGCGCTGCTGGCGGCCGCGGTGATGGTGGCCGGCACGGCGACGGCGGCTTTCAGCGCGCGCCGAGCCGCGGGTCGGCAGGCGGTGCTGTCGGTCAGGGAAGACTGGTGAGCCCGGCGCGGCGCGCCTGGTTGCAGCGGTTGGCGCTGGCCACAGGCGTGTGGGGCACGCGCGGTGCGCCGGGCTCCATCAGCCACGCCGCCGATCCCGGCGGCGTGCAGCGCGGTCGCGCGTTGCGCTTCCCGCGCGACCAGGGGGCCCACCTCGACACCCGCACCGAGTGGTGGTACGTCACCGGCTGGCTCGGCACAGCAGCCGCGCCAACGCATGGCTTCCAGATCACCTTCTTTCGCAGCCGCACGGGCCTGGCCGCCGACAACGCCAGCCGCTTCGCCGCGCGCCAGTTGCTCTTCGCCCATGCCGCGCTGACGCAGATCGCCACCCGGCGCCACCACCATGACCAGCGCATTGCACGCTGGAACGGCGATCCGGCGACTTTGCCCGCGCACGCCGCTGTCGACGATGCGGCGCTGCGCATCGATGCCTGGTCGATGCAACACCTCGACGGCGTTTGGCAATTGCGCGCGCCGGCTGGCGGCTTCGAGTTGTCGTTGACCCTGTCGCGCACCCAGCCGTTGCTGCTGCAGGGCGACCGCGGCTTCTCGCGCAAGGGCCCAGATGAGGCGCAGGCCAGCCACTACTACAGCGAGCCGCAACTGGCGGTGGCCGGACGCGTGCAGGGCAGCGCGCCCACAGCCGGGTCTGACGAGCGACCCACCGCGCCCGCCGACGCCGGCGAAGGCCGCGCCTGGCTCGACCACGAATGGAGCGACCAACTGCTGCACCCGCAGGCCGTGGGCTGGGACTGGATCGGCATCAACCTGTT
Source organism: Rubrivivax sp. (assembly GCA_039915715.1). GTDB lineage: Bacteria > Pseudomonadota > Gammaproteobacteria > Burkholderiales > Burkholderiaceae_C > Rubrivivax. The sequence continues at coordinate 19,166 of JBDSMV010000160.1, forward strand.
CGATGGCAGCGCCCTGACCGCTTTCGTGCTGCGGCGCCGCGATGGCAGCACGCTGTGGGCCGGGGGCAGCTTTCGCTCAGCCGACGCAATCGATCGGGCTGCCCGCAACTTCGGACCGGACGACGTGCGAATGGTGCCGGGTCCCCGTTGGCGCAGCCCCACGAGCGGCGCCGACTACCCGCTGGTGTGGCAGGTGCAGACACCGGTCGGGCGCTTCGAGCTGCGGACGTTGCTGCAGGCGCAGGAGATCGACAGCCGCGCCACCACCGGCACGGTTTACTGGGAAGGCTTGTCTGAATTGCTCGATGGCACCGGCCGCCGCGTCGGGCTCGGCTATCTTGAGATGACCGGCTATGCCGGAACGCTGCGCTTGTGAAGCCGGGTCGGCATCAAGGATGCAGGCGGCGGTCGCCGTGGGGCGCGCCGGGTCCGGGCGGCACATTGCCACCCGCCGCAGGTTCGACCGGCGCTGCGCGCACGCAATTGCCACCGGTGGTGCGGGCGGCGGCCAACGCCAGCGCGGCATCGTCGATCAACGATTGCAGCTGGGTGTGCGACGGACGCAGCGTGGCCACGCCGATGCTGACCGTCATCGACACCGGCAACGGCACGGGGGCCGGGACCGGGGCCGAACGTGAACGTGACGGGGATGCAGCCGCAGCGGCCACTTCCAGTCGCTCGGCGCGTTCGCGGATGCGTTCGGCCACGTCCAGCGCACCGAGCGCATCGGCCTGCGCCAGGAACACCGCCATCTGCACAGGGCTGTAGCGCGTCAGCACATCGGCGCCACGCAGGCTCGGTGCCGTCATCTGCAACATCGCGTCGACGACCCGGTCTAGCGCCGCAGCGCCGCAGGTCTGTTGCAGCATCTCATGGCGGTCGACCTCGATCAGCAGCAGCGCCGCACCGGTGCCGTAGCGTCGCGCCCGTGACCATTCACGCGCCGACAGCTCCAAAAACAGCGGCCGCGCAGCGCCGACCTGGGTCACCGATGCAGATGCCGACCGGCCCTGGACGGCAAAGCGGCTGTCGGGCAGGCGCGCCGAAGCCACCCAGCGGTGGACCCCGAGGCCGGCCACCGTGCCCACTGCCGCAACCGTTGCCGCAGCGCCGACTGCGCCCAGCAACGGCGCCAGCCCCAGGGCCAGCGTGCCCGCCGCCAAGGCCCCCGACCCCACCGCTGCTACGACCGCGACCGGTGACCAGCCGGAGGGCACAGCTCCAGCATCGGCATTGGGAGCAGCGCGAGCCTGTGGCCCGCTGGCATGCGCATCGGCAGCCGCGCGGATCGCGGCCTCGGCAGCAGTCGAATGGCGGGCGTCGGCTTTCATCTTCGAGCAGTGGGTGGCCGTCTATTCGACCACATCCGACCGGACTTGACAGGCCATTCGGTCACGGGGGTGGGCTCTGCGCAGGAGGTCTGTGGGCCATCTGCAGAGCATTCGACCGACGCCAGGCGCACGCTGCGGCTGCACTGCCCTGCCGCATAAACTTCGGCGATGCCCAAAGCCCTGCCCGAAAACAAACAGCGCCCGGCGGCGCAAAGCCCCAAATCACTGTCCGGACTGCTGCCCTTCATCCGCCCGTATCGGGGCCGCGTGGTTCTCGCCGGGGTGTTCCTGGTGATGGCAGCGCTCAGCACGCTGGCCTTTCCGGTGGCGCTGAAGGTTCTGATCGACCAGGGCCTGATCTCGGCCGATCCGGGGCAAAGGGCGATGGCGATGCGCTCGCATTTCCTGCAACTGTTCGGCGTTGCGGCGGCGCTGGGCTTCTTCTCGGCGGCGCGTTTCTACACAGTCAGCTGGCTCGGCGAGCGCATCACCGCCGACCTGCGCAATGCCGTCTACCGCCATGTGCTGCGCCAGAGCCCCGAATTCTTCGAGGTCACCAAGACCGGCGAAGTGCTGTCGCGTCTGACCACCGACACCACGCTGGTGCAGACCGTCGTGGGATCGTCCCTCAGCATGGGCCTGCGCAACGTGGTGATGGGCATCGGCGCGCTGATCGCCCTGGTCGTCACCAACCCCTGGGTGATGGCGCAGGTGCTTGGCATCCTGGTGCTGGTGGTGCTGCCGAGCGTGCACTTCGGCCGCCGAGTGCGCAAGCTCAGCCGCGCCAGCCAGGACCGCATTGCCGACAGCAGCGCCATCGCCGCCGAGGTGCTGTCGGGCATCCCGGTGGTGCAGAGCTTTGTGCAGGAGCAGCGCGAATCGCTGCGCTTCGACCGCAGCACCGAAGCCGCGTTCGAAGTGGCGCGCAAGCGCACCGTGGTGCGGGCGTTGCTGGTGGCCTTCATGATCACCGCCACCTTCGGCGCGCTGTTGTGGGGTCTGTATCAAGGCACGCAAGCGGTCATCGCCGGTGAGATCACGGCCGGCCACCTGGGGCAGACGGTCGTGTTCGCGATCATCTTCGTCGGCGCGGTGGCGGTGCTGTCCGAGGTCTACGGTGAACTGTTGCGCGCCGCTGGCGCCACCGAGCGACTGATGGAGCTGCTGGCCGCACAGAGCCCGGTTCGCGACCCCGACGCGCCGCGAGGGCTGAGCCCGGCGCGGGGCGGGTCGGCGGTGGTGATGGAGCACGTGAGCTTTCACTACCCTTCGCGACCGCTTCTGCCTTCGTTGCGGGACTTCTCGCTCAGCGTGCGGCCCGGCGAAACCGTGGCGCTGGTGGGCCCCAGCGGTGCCGGCAAGAGCACGGTGCTGCAACTGCTGCTGCGCTTCTACGACATGCAGCAGGGACGCATTTTGCTTGACGGGGTTCCGATCACGGAGCTGCCACTGGCGGTGCTGCGCCAGCGCATCGGCATCGTGCCGCAGGACAGCACCGTGTTCTCGACCAGCGCGCTCGAGAACATCCGTTACGGCCGCCCCGAAGCCAGCGACGACGAGGTCAAGGCTGCTGCCAAGGCGGCCTTCGCGCACGACTTCATCGTGGCGCTGCCCGAAGGCTACGACACCTATGTCGGCGAACGCGGGGTTCGGCTCTCAGGCGGGCAGCGTCAGCGCATCAGCATTGCGCGCGCGATGCTGAAGAACCCGCCGCTGCTGCTGCTGGACGAGGCCACCAGCGCGCTCGACGCCGAAAGCGAACGTGTGGTGCAGCTGGCATTGGAGGCCGCGATGAAGGACCGCAGCACGATCGTGATCGCCCACCGTCTGGCCACCGTGCTGCGCGCCGACCGCATCGTGGTGCTGGACGAAGGCGCCATCGTCGACATCGGCACCCATGCCGAACTGGTCTCGCGCGGCGGTTTGTATGCGCGTCTCGCGGCGATGCAGTTCGACATGCAACCCCCACCGCGCGAAGCCGCCACAGCCTGAGCGGCACCCGCTGACATGCCTGCCTCGACCTTTACCGCCTTCGAGCAGCTGATGCGCCATGTCGCAGACCACGGCGTGGCCAAGTCCGACCGCACCGGCACCGGCACCAGGAGCGTCTTCGGTCACCAGATGCGATTCGACCTGCGCGCCGGCTTTCCGCTCGTCACCACCAAGAAGGTGCATTTGAAGAGCGTGATCCTGGAGCTGTTGTGGTTCCTTCGAGGCGATGGCAACGCGCGCTGGCTGCAGGAACGCGGGGTGACGATCTGGGACGAATGGGCCGCACCCGATGGCGACCTGGGGCCGGTTTACGGCGTGCAGTGGCGCAGTTGGCCCACACCCGGTGGCGACCACATCGACCAGATCGCGCAGGTGGTGGAGCAATTGCGCAGCAACCCCGACAGCCGCCGCCTCATCGTCAGCGCCTGGAACGTGGCCGAGCTTTCGAAGATGGCGCTGATGCCCTGCCATGCGCTGTTCCAGTTTTATGTCGCCGACGGACGGCTCAGCTGCCAGCTCTACCAGCGCAGCGCCGACATCTTCCTCGGCGTGCCGTTCAACATCGCGAGCTACGCCTTGTTGACCCACATGCTGGCGCAGCAGTGCGATCTGCAGGTGGGCGATTTCGTGTGGACCGGCGGCGACTGCCACCTCTACGACAACCATGCCGAGCAGGTGGCGCTGCAGTTGACGCGCGATCCGCGGCCGGCACCGACGCTCGTGATCAAGCGCCGGCCGGCATCGATCTTCGACTACGCCTTCGAAGACTTCGATGTCCAGGGCTATGACCCGCACCCGGCCATCAAGGCGCCGGTGGCGGTGTGAGCGCCGCAGCCGGCAGCCGGCCGCGTGGCATCGTGCTGGTGGCCGCCGTTGCGCGCGACGGCGCCATCGGCCGCGGCAATGCGTTGCTGTGGTCGGACCCCGCCGATCTGCGCCACTTCAGGCACGTCACCGCTGGACACCCGGTGGTGATGGGCCGCAAAACCTGGGATTCGCTGCCCACGCGCTTTCGTCCCCTGCCCGGCCGCCGCAACGTGGTGCTGAGCCGCAACCCCGACTGGCGCGCCGATGGCGCAGAACGGGTGGCAGATTTCGCGTCGGCGCTGGAATTGCTGGGGGATGCCGAGACCGTCTGCGTGATCGGTGGCGCGCAGGTCTACTCGCAGGCGCTGCCAATGGCGACCCGGCTGGATCTGACCGAGATCGACGCCAGCTTCGACAACGCCGACACCTACTTTCCGGCGTTGGACCTGACTGTCTGGCGCGAAACCTCGCGCCAGACGCAATGCACGGCCGATGGCGTGCGTTTCGACTTCGTCAGCCTCGTGCCGCGCACCGCCCCGGGGACTTCCTGATGGTCAGGACATTCAAGCCGGAGCCTTCGCCGTCTGCAGGTATTTCTCGAGCGCATCCGAATCGCCGATCAGCTTGCCGTCGATGAACACCTGCGGCACGGTGGCTGCATTGGCGATCGCACCCAGCGCCTTGCTGCGGATGGTGCTGGACAGCGCGATCTCGGCATAGTCGTAGCCCGCCTTCGACAGCATCGACTTCGCCTTGGCGCAGAACGGGCAGCCTTCGCGGCTCAGGATCGCCACCCGGGGTGGCAGCTTGGCCTTCGGGTCCAGATAGGCGAGCATGGTGTCGGCATCGGAGACCTCGAACGGGTCGCCGGGCTTTTCGGGCTCGATGAACATCTTTTCGATCTTGCGGTCGCGCACCAGCATCGAATAGCGCCACGAGCGCTTGCCGAAATTGAGGTCGCTCTTGTCGACCAGCAGGCCCATCTGCTCAGTGAAGGCGCCGTTGCCGTCGGGCAGCAGCAGCAGGTTCTGCGCTTCCTGGTCCTTGCCCCACTGCGACATCACGAACGGGTCGTTGACCGACAGGCAGACGATGGTGTCGATGCCGGCGGCCTTGAACTGCGGCGCAAGCTCGTTGTAGCGCGGCAGGTGGGTCGAAGAACAGGTCGGCGTGTAGGCACCCGGCAGCGAAAACAGCACGACGTTCTTGCCCTTGAAGATCTCGGTGGTGCTGGTGTCGACCCAGGCGTCGTTGACCAGCATGCGCATGCGCAGGTCGGGCACGTCCGAACCTTCGGCGCGCGGTGAGAGGTTGCTCTTGCTCAAATTGGAACTCCTTGGAGGGTTGGGCCGGTGGTGCACCGTACGGCAATGATTGTGGATCGGCGCTGCCGCGCCGGCGGCACGGCGGTCTTGCAGCGAGCGGGCGCGCGGCTTGCCCGACTGGGCCTTCCGATCCAACCGTTGAAGGGTGCCCCCATGCCCAACCGCAGACACACCGACCCTCCCGCTGGCCCGGAAAAGGGCCGCCCCAGCACGCACGCACCCACTGGCCTGCGCTCGTCCAATGGCAACCTCAAGGTGGTGGGTGACGCCGCATCGGCAGGCCCTGGTACGGGCAACGACACCGAAGACGGCGGCGACTGGATGGCAGAGCGCATCACCGGGCCCGAGGACCTGCCGGCCGACGAGACAGGGGCCGCAGCCGGGGTGCCGGTGTCGACCCGATCGCCACAAGGAACCCGTCGCGGCAAAGCCATCGAGTCCAAGCGCGGGCAGCAGTGAAAGCGCCGGGGCTCTCAGACGACCGGTAGGCTTGCGCCGCCGTTCAGTCGCGGGACCTGATACCACCGGCCCGCGGGTGCGCGCCGGCTGGGTGCAGATGCGACCCGGATGTGGCGCCGGCCCGCATCGCGGGCGTGCGGGACGCATCGCCGCCATCTCCCAATGCCGCCAGCCCATCGAGGATTCCGCACTGCGCCGCATTGCGGGAGCCGACGCAACTGGCTCGCAGCGCCCGGAGCTGCATCTCCAACTGCCGCAAGGCGCGGATGCGCGAGGTGACATGACCGATGTGGCGGTCCACCAGCGCGTCGACATCGCCGCAGTCTGCATCGGGCGCGTCCCGAAAGCGAAGCAACACCCGGATCTCGTCCAGGCTCATGTCCAGCGAGCGGCAGTTGCGCACGAAGCCAAGGCGCTCGACATGGTGGGCGCCGTAGATGCGGTAGTTGCTTTCGCTTCGTGGTGCCGGCGGCAACAAGCCTGCACGCTCGTAGTAGCGCACGGTTTCCACCGGGGTGCGGGTGCGGGTGGCGAGTTCACCGATCTTCATGGGTGCGGGCAAGGACATCGGTCGACGCGGACTTTCATCGTACGGGCTTGACTCCGTAGCGGCTACAGGCTTTTCAATCGCGTCCTTGCCATCGATCTGAAGGACCCCTTGCATGAGCGACGCCTGCCACAGCCACGGCTGCAGCCCACTCGACGCCGCCCGCACCTCGCGCTACCGGCGCGTGCTGTGGGTGGCGCTGATCGTCAACCTGGCGATGTTCGGAGTCGAGATGGCCGGTGGCCTGCAGGCCAGCTCGGTGTCGCTGCTGGCCGATGCGGTCGACTTCTTCGGCGACGCTGCCAACTACGGCATCTCGCTGGCCGTGCTGGGCATGGCCACCGTCTGGCGCGCCAAAGCCGCGTTGCTCAAAGGCCTGACGATGGCGCTGTTCGGCTTCTTCGTGCTGGGCAAGGCGGCTTGGAGCATCGCCGCCGGCACGGTTCCGGAGCCCGTGACCATGGGCGTCATCGGCAGCCTGGCGCTGGTGGCCAATGTGGCCGTGGCGGCGATGCTCTATGCCTGGCGCGAAGGCGACGCCAACATGCGCTCGGTGTGGCTGTGCAGCCGCAACGATGCGATCGGCAACCTGGCGGTGATGGCCGCCGCCGTCGGCGTCTTCGGCAGCGCCAGCGCATGGCCGGACCTTGCGGTGGCTGCGGTGATGGGGCTGTTGGCGCTGAGCGCCGGCAGCGCCGTGGTGCGACAGGCGCGAATGGAATTGCGGCCGATTGCGTCCCATTCCTGACTCTCGGCTGATGCGTCCTGACATCGCCGACCTGGAATCATTTGCCGCCGGTACGCGCCGGTAAGTCGCCCGCGCGCCCGGGCTTCAGCCGCCTTCCGCGTCGCCGGCATTGACCATCCACGGCGTCCCGAACCTGTCGACACACATGCCGAAGCCGTCGGCCCAGAAGGTCTTGCCATACGGCATCTGCACCTGGCCGCCCGCCGAGAGTGCGTCGAAGATCTTGCGGCCTTCGTCGGCCGTCTTGTAGGAGAGCGACACGCTCATGCCTTTCATCGCATCGGCGGGCATGCCGGGTGGCGAGTCGGAAGCCATCAGACGAGCGCCGTTCAACGACAACGACGCGTGCATGATCGCGTCGCCATCGACCTTCGGCTGCGCTGGGTCGGGAGGTGCTTCCGAGTACTTCATCATCATTTCGATCTTGCCGCCGAGCGTCTTCTCGTAGAAGCGCATCGCCTCGGCGCAGGTGCCATTGAAGCTCAGATAGGGCTCGAACTGGGCCATGGTCGTTTCTCCTGTGAGGGGGACTTCACCGTACACCACCGCGCGTGCGCGGAGCAACCCCCCGCTGGCAGCGCTCGGTCGTGAATGAAATGGCCGTCGGCGTCACGCGACCGATCGCCACACTCGCCTTGTAGGATGGTGAATCAAAGTCTGGGCCATCGGCACCGGCCTGATTCGGAGCCCAAATCCGGGGTCACCGGTGTACCTTCCGAACCGTAGAAACAGAGTTCGACAAACCTGCACGTTGGGAACGCCTTGAAACTCGCCACCTGGAACATCAACTCGCTCGCCGTTCGCCTTCCGCAAGTGCTGGACTGGCTGACCATCAATCCGGTGGACGCATTGGTGCTGCAGGAAACCAAACTCACCGACGACAAATTCCCGCGTGAGGCGATCGAAGCCGCCGGTTATGCCGTGCAGTGCTTCGGTCAGAAGACCTACAACGGGGTCGCGTTGCTGAGCCGCACGGCTGCCACCGACATCGTCTGCAACATTCCCGGCCACGACGACGCGCAGGCCCGCGTCATCACGGCCACCGTCGACGGGGTGCGGGTGGTGGGCGCCTACATGCCCAACGGGCAGTCGGTGGAGAGCGAAAAATTTCCCTACAAGCTGGCCTGGCTGAGCGCCTTGCGCGACTGGTTGCGGACCGAGTTGGTGGCGCACCCGCAACTGGTGCTGATGGGCGACTACAACATCGCTCCTGAAGACCGCGACGTGCACGACCCCGCGGCCTGGGCCGGGCAGGTGCTGTGCACACCCGAAGAACGTGCCCACTTCAAGGGGCTGCTGGACCTGGGGCTGCACGATGCCTTCCGGCTCTTCGAGCAGGCGCCGAAGCTGTGGTCGTGGTGGGACTACCGCATGCTGGCCTTTCGCAAGAACCAGGGGCTGCGCATCGACCACATTCTGGTCAGTGACGCGCTGCGGCCGCGCGTGCTGTCCTGCACCATCGACAAGCTGCCACGCAAGAACGAGCGACCCAGCGACCATGCACCGGTGTGGGCTGAACTGAGATGAGGCTTGCGCGAACCGCCGCTGCGATCGCTTCGGTGCTGGCCCCGGCGGTTCTCGCCTTGACGGTGCTGCCTTCGTTCGCGCAAGCCGCCCGTCTGCAAGTGGTTTCGTCCGCGCCGATGCGAATCGCACAAGCGCCACACCCGGTGCTGCCAGCATCCGATGCGCAAGCCGTCAGAGCCACCGTCGAAGCGCAACTCGCCGCGATGGCTGCCGACGATTCCGAGCGTGCCTTCGGCTATGCCTCACCCGCGCTTCGACGCCAGTTCGGCGACGCGCAAAGGTTCATGGCGCTGGTGCGGCAGGCCTACCCGATGGTGATTCGCCCCGCTGCTGCGGTGTTCTTCGTGCCGTTGGTCGACGGCGCAGGGGTGCTGCAGCAGGTGCAGTTGCGCGATGCCGACGGGCAGTTGTGGCTGGCCAGCTACCGGCTCGCCCGCCAGCCCGACGGCATTTGGCGAATCGAGGGCTGCAGCGTGGTCGCGGACACGGCGCGACGCTCGACCTGAACGGGCTGAACGGCCTGGCCGCGCCCGTCGGCGCCGTCAGCGCTGCTTGTTCTGCGCCCCGGTGAACAACCCCTCGTGCCCACGCGGCTGCGACCGCCAATAGGGTTTCGGTGCCACCACCTGCCCGCCCAGCCTGGCTGCTGCGAGCCACGGCCAGCGCGGGTTCCACAACATCCCTCGCGCCAGCGCCACCGCATCGGCCTGGCCGGCTTCGATGATCGCTTCGGCCTGCTCGGGTTCGGTGATCAGGCCCACGGCGATGGTCTGAATTTGCGCCTCGGCGCGGATGCGCTCAGCGAAGGCCACTTGGTAGCCGGGTGCCAGTTCGATCTTCTGCGCGGTCGAGACACCGCCGCTGCTGACATGGATCGCGGCACAGCCGCGCGCCTTCAGCGCCTTGGCCAACACCACGGCGCTGTCCACGTCCCAGCCGCCTTCGACCCAATCGGTGGCCGAGATGCGCGCCCACACCGGACGTTTGGGCGAAAAAGTCGCCCGCACGGCGTCGAAGACCTCCAGCGGGAACCGCATGCGGTTTTCCAGGCTGCCGCCGTAGTCGTCGCCGCGCTGGTTGGCCAGTGGCGACAGGAACTGGTGCAGCAGATAGCCATGCGCCATGTGGATCTCGATGCCGTCGAGCGCCAGCCGCATCGCCCGCCGCGCCGACTCGACGAAGTCTTCGCGCACCCGCTCCAGGCCCTCTTCGTCCAGCTCCAGTGGCGGGTCTTCGCCTTCGGCATGCGGGATCGGCGAAGGGGCTTCGGTTTTCCAGCCGTCGCTGTCCTCGGAGCCGATCTGCTTGCCTCCTTCCCAGGGCACCTGGCTCGATCCCTTGCGTCCGGCATGGCTCAGCTGGATGCCGATGGCGATATCGGACTGCTCACGCACGAACCCGAGAATTTTCTTGAGCGCCGATTCGTTGGGATTGCGGTACAGCCCCAGGTCGCGGGCCGAAATGCGGCCCTCGCGTGACACCGCGGTGGCTTCCAGCATCAAGAGCCCCGCGCCGGACAGCGCCAGGGTGCCCAGGTGCAGCAGGTGCCAGTCGCCGGGGGTGCCGTCGTCGGCCGAGTACTGGCACATCGGCGCGACCACGATGCGGTTCGGCAGTTCCAGCTCACCGAGCTGCCAGGGGGTGAAGAGTCGACTCATCGCATGGGGCCTGTGGTTGCAAACAAAACGGGCCCGCCATGGCCACCGAAGCCACTGTCAGCGTCAGTCGTCGAGCCCGAGTTCCTGGATTTTGCGGGTGATGGTGTTGCGCCCGATGCCCAGCCGTTGCGCGGCGTCGATGCGCCTGCCGCGCGTCAGATCCAGAGCGACATGGATCAGACAGCCTTCGAGCTGCCGCGTCAGAGCGTCCCAGACCGCGGGTTCACCGTTGTCGAGCCGGCGTCGGGCTTCTTGCTCCAGGCCCAGCAGCCATGGGCTCGGCGCTGGCGGCTGCGGCTCGGCAGGCGGATTGGCGACAGCGCCGTTCGCCGTCGGGCCCGGTTGCAGTCGTTCGGCTTCGCCACTCAAGGCTGCCAGCGGTGCCAGCAGTGCCGACGGGTCCGATGGCCGCTCGGTGGCTGGCGTGACCGCCGACGCCGACGCCGACGCCGACGCCGATGACAACGGCGGCAGCACGGCACCGGCTGCCACCCGCCCGCCCTGCGCCGGAAGCGCAGCCATCAGCTCGGGCGGCAGGTCCTTGGGCTCGACCACCTGGGCCGGTGCCATCACCGTCAGCCAATGACAAAGGTTCTCGAGCTGCCGCACGTTGCCTGGAAAGTCAAACAGCGCCAGCCGCGCCAGCGCCGCGTCGGTGATGCGTTTGGCGTCGACGCCCAATTCCCGTGCGCTCTTGCCCAAAAAGAAGCGAGTCAGCATCGGGATGTCTTCGGCGCGTTCGCGCAGCGCTGGCAGACGCAGCCGGATCACGTTCAGGCGGTGGAACAGGTCTTCGCGGAAGCTGCCCTGGCGCACCCGCTCTTCGAGGTTCTGGTGGGTGGCCGCGATCACACGCACGTTCGACTTCTGCGGTTGGTGGCCACCGACGCGGTAGAACTGGCCGTCGGACAGCACGCGCAACAAGCGGGTCTGCAGATCGAGCGGCATGTCGCCGATCTCGTCCAGAAACAGTGTGCCGCCGTCGGCCTGCTCGAAGCGGCCGCGGCGCGTGGCCTGGGCGCCGGTGAAGGCGCCGCGTTCGTGCCCGAACAGCTCGGACTCCAGCAAATCCTTCGGGATCGCCGCGGTGTTGATGGCGATGAACGGACCCTTTGCGCGCGGGCTGTGCTTGTGCAGCGCACCGGCCACCAGCTCCTTGCCGGTGCCGCTCTCGCCAGTGACCAGCACCGTGACCTGACTCTGGCTCAGGCGGCCGATGGCGCGAAACACGTCCTGCATGGCCGGTGCCTGGCCCAGCATCTCGGCGGCCTGCGGCGGTGCCGATTCGACCACCGCCTCTCGCAGGCTTTCCTGCACGGCGCGACGGATTAGATCGACCGCCGTATGGACATCGAATGGTTTCGGCAGGTATTCGAAGGCCCCGCCCTGGAACGCCGACACCGCGCTGTCCAGGTCCGAGTACGCCGTCATGATGATCACCGGCAGGCCCGGGTGGCGTGATTTGACATGGGCCAGCAGCTCGATGCCGCTGCCCCCGGGCATGCGGATGTCGCTGATCAGCACCTGCGGCGTTTCGTCTTCCAGTGCCTTCGTGACCTCGCGCGGGCTCGCAAAGCTGCGCACCAGAAACTGTTCGCGCGCCAGCGCTTTTTCCAGCACGAAGCGAATCGATTGATCGTCGTCGACGACCCAGATGGGTTTCATTCGGCGCTCACTTGGGAATCACGCGGCAGGCAGGCAGGCATCGGTCGGCTGGAGGGGGTCAAGGAAGTGGAATCAGAATCTTGAAGACGGTGCGGCCCGGCAGGCTGTCGCATTCGATCGTGCCGTGGTGCTGTTGCACAAAGGTCTGCGCCAGCGTCAAGCCCAAGCCCGACCCGCCATCGCGGCCGGTCACCAGCGGATTGAAGATGCGGTCGCGGATGTCATCGGGCACACCCGGGCCGTTGTCTTCGATATGCAATTCCAGTGCCAGCCGAAAGCGCTGGTGACCGAACGTGGCCTGCCGTGCCACCCGTGTGCGCAACGCCAGCCGCGCGTCGCCGAGGGCGATGCGCTCGGCCAGCGCCTGGGTGGCGTTGTGGGCGATGTTCAGCACCGCCTGGATCAACTGCTCACGGTCGCCGCGAAACTCGGGAATCGAGATGTCGTAGTCGCGCGCCACCACCAGCCCAAGCGGAAACTCCGCCAGGATCAGCGCCCGCACCCGCTCACAGACCTCATGGATGTTGACATCGGCCACCACCTGCGGCCGCCGATGCGGGGCCAGCAGGCGGTCGACCAACAGTTGCAGGCGGTCGGCCTCCTGGATGATGACGCGGGTGAACTCGGTCAGCCCACCGGGCAGCCGGCCGACTTCCATTTCCAACAGTTGTGCAGCGCCGCGGATGCCGCCAAGCGGGTTCTTGATCTCGTGCGCCAAATTGCGAACCAACTCCTTGTTGGCCTGCATCAGGTCGTGGGTGCGCTCTTCGCGGTCGAGCCGCGTCTGCTGCGCGATCTCGATCATCTCGACCAGCACCAGATCAGCGCTGTCGGTCTGGCTGACGATCACATGCACCGGCAGGTCGGCGATGCCCGCCGGCAGCCGCTTCACATGGGCTTCGAATCGGCTGGTGGCGACTGCGTTGCCTGCCACCAGGCGCAGCGTCTCGCCGAGTTGCGCCGGCTCGGCCACCCAGTCTTTGACGTTGCCGCGACGCAGCGTGCGGCGCGAGACACCCAACGTGTTCTCGAGCGCCGAATTGGCCTGCTGGCAACGCCCGTCGGCTGTCACCAGCGCCACCATCGTCGCCAGCAGATCGAAGGGTTCGAAATCGGCCGAATCCGGCGCGGGGTTCATCGGTGGATGACTGACGCCCGCCCGCGGGATCTCATGACCAGGTCACTGCGGCAGCTTCGTCAGCTCGCGCCGGATCGCCGCCACGTCGGACTCCTTGCGCGCCATCGACGACTTCAGGTCAGCGACGCGGTCGAGGTACTTCTGGTAGTTGCGCTCGTTGCCCTGCCGCTCGGGCTGGCCGTCGTTGTATTCGCGCCGGATCTCCGCCAGGCGTTCTTCTTCGCGTCGCAACTCGTCGCCCAGGATGCGCCGCGCGTCGCTGTCGCGGGCCCGCTGCTCTCCCGGATCGATGCGGGTGTCGGCCCCGCCACGGCTGGCGGGCGTGGCGGCTGCAGTGCCGCTGCCGGTCGCAGTCGTCGGCGAGGCCGCAACGCGCGCGCGCGGCGCTGGCACGATCGTCACGGTGGCGCCTTCGATGGTGCGACAGTCGCGTTGCTTGGCCTCGGCCGTCGAGATCGCATCGGTGTAGAGCACCGGAGGCCCCGGGCAGCGATAGACCGGCTTGTCGACCGGCTGGGCCACTGCCGGCACGGCGATGGCGGCGCCCAGCATCGCAACGGCAACGGCAACGGTAGCGAAAGCTGAATAGCAGGAGCGGTCGGTCGGCATCCACGGATTGTGGCGCAGCCCCCCGATTCACAGGGTGCCGGCCCGGAAGCAGAAAAGCGGGCCGCAATGCCCGCTTCTGGGTGCTGTCGGGACGACGCGGCAGGTGCGCTGCGTGGGCCGCGTGGGCCGCGTGCGCCGCTACAGCGAGTAGTACATCTCGAACTCGAGCGGGTGCGTGGCCATGCGCATGCGCGTGACCTCGCCCATCTTCAGATCGATATAGGCATCGAGGTACGAGTCGGTGAACACTCCCCCCTTGGTCAGGAAGCTGCGGTCGGCGTCCAGACATTCGAGCGCCTGGTCCAGGCTGTGGCAGACGGTCGGAATCTTGGCGTTTTCTTCCGGCGGCAGGTGGTACAGGTCCTTGGTGGCGGCCTCGCCGGGATGGATCTTGTTCTCGACCCCATCCAGACCGGCCATCAGCAGGGCTGAAAAAGCGAGGTACGGGTTGGCGAGGGGATCGGGGAAGCGCGCTTCGACGCGGCGGCCCTTGGGGCTGGCCACGTAAGGAATGCGGATCGACGCCGACCGGTTCTTGGCCGAATAGGCCAGCTTCACCGGCGCTTCGAAGCCCGGCACCAAGCGCTTGTAGCTGTTGGTGCCCGGGTTGGTGATGGCGTTCAGCGCCCGGGCGTGCTTGATGATGCCGCCGATGTAGAACAGCGCGAAGTCCGACAGGCCGGCATAGCCGTCACCGGCGAACAGGTTGGTGCCGCCCTTCCAGACCGACTGGTGCACGTGCATGCCCGAGCCGTTGTCGCCGACGATCGGCTTGGGCATGAAGGTGGCGGTCTTGCCGTAGGCATGGGCCACGTTCTGGATGACGTACTTTTGCAACTGAACCCAGTCGGCGCGCGGCACGGGGGGCGCCTGGGGCGCGCGGGCGCGCGGTGTGGCGCGGGGGGTCAGGTTGGTGCTCTGCTGGCCGGCCAGGCGCACGCTGTCGCGGATCTCGCGGTCGTCGGTGACAACCAGGCAGCCGGGCGGCAAGCCGGCGGCCAACCGCGCCAGTACGGCATCGGCGCTCTCGCCGG
>JBDSMV010000146.1:0-5034 GCA_039915715.1 Rubrivivax sp.
GATCGATCGCATCCGCATCCTGCAGGGCGACACCGACCGCGCCAATGGCTTCGGCAGCGCCGGCAGCCGCTCGCTGTTCACCGGCGGTGCGGCTTTGCGGGTGGCGGCGCGGCATGCGGTCGATGCGGCACGCGAGTTGGCAGTTCAATCGCTGGAAGCCGCCAGTGCCGACATCGACTATGTCGCTGGCCGCTTCACCGTCGTCGGCACCGACCTGTCGATCGGCCTGTTCGAGCTGGCCGCGCAACAGCCCACCCAGGCGATCGAGGCCGATGGCAGCGCCACCGCCGATGCACCGTCCTGGCCCAACGGTTGCCATGTCTGCGAGGTCGAGATCGACCCCGACACCGGTGAAGTCCAGGTGGTGGCGTACGCCTCGGTCAACGACATCGGCTTCATCGTCAGCCCGATGATCGTGCGCGGCCAGGTCGAGGGCGGTGCCGTGCAGGGCATCGGCCAGGCGCTGTGCGAACGCATCGCCTACGACCCCGCGAGCGGGCAGTTGCTGAGCGCCAGCTTCATGGACTACGCGTTGCCGCGGGTCGATGGGTTCCTGGGGTTCAAGACCGCGTTCGACACCTCGGTGCCATGCCTGACCAACAGCCTGGGTGCGAAAGGCGTGGGCGAGCTGGGCACGATTGGCGCGACCCCGGCGGTGGTCAACGCGGTGGTCGATGCACTTGCCGGGCGGGTCGGGGCGCAGGCGCAGAGGGTGCAGATGCCGTTGACGGCCGAGGTGGTGTGGCGCGCACTGCAGGGTCGCGTCGACCCGCTGGACCTGCCGGGCTGAGCGTTTCGCCACGACGTTGGCGCCGCTGCCGTCATCCGGGCGGCCTGTCTTCCGACAAGGAAGGGTTCCTTCACAGCGGCTTGGTCGATAGGCTTCGCAGCTCGCTGTCTGCCCCGGGATTCGATCGTTGTCTGATCACTGCCCCCAAGCCGCCGCGGCTGGCGCCGCGGCGCCAGCCGCACTGCGGCGCCGCATCCGAGCCTGGCGCGCCCTGCTCGTGGCCGCGGGTGTCTGCAGTGCCACGCTGTCGGTCGCGGTTGGCTTGGTGATCCAGCGCCCCCAAGCGGGGCAGAGCCTGCGCGACAACCGAGGCAACGTCACCGTTCAGCTGGCGCTGGAAGACAACGCCGAACTGCCGCGCGGATTCGCCTTTCGGCTGTTGTTGGACGGCAAGCCGGCCGCACCCGACGTGCCCGCCAAGCGCATTCCGCTCACCGGTGTCGACCGTGGCACCCATCGGCTGCAGGCCCTGATCGTCGATGGCGAAGGGCAGGTGCTGACGCAGTCACCCACCATCACCTTCACCCTGCACCGGGCTTCCAGGCTCCATCGCTAGGCGCGTCCTGTTTGTTGCTGCGCAGCGCCACCCGGCCGTTGCCGAACCGCATTCATCCATTCATCGCTCTCAAGGAGACCCCCAGATGCCCAACCCCCCGTCCCCACCAGACATCGCACCCAGCAGCGCCCGCCGCACCTTCCTGCGCGGCAGCGCAGCCGGCACCGCGACGTTGTCCCTTCTTGCGGGTTGCGCGCCCGCGCCGGTTCGCAGCACCGAATCGCGCAGCCCGCTGCCGGCGCCGGTGGCTTCGGCCGGCAACGTGTCCGAGGCCTTGACCACCGTGCACCTGGACATCAACGGCAAGCGCCGCACGCTGGCGGTGGAGCCGCGCACCACGCTGGTCGAGGCGCTGCGCGACACCCTCGGCCTGACCGGCACCAAGATCGGCTGCAACCATGGCCAGTGCGGTGCCTGCACGGTGCTGCTGGACGGCCGGCGCGTCAACAGCTGCCTGGTCCTGGCCGTCGCCGCCGATGGCGCCAAGGTCACGACCATCGAAGGCCTGGCGGCTGCCGATGGCACGCCGCACCCGATGCAGAAGGCGTTCTCGGAAGCAGACGCCTTCCAGTGCGGCTACTGCACCCCGGGGCAGATCCTGTCAGCGGTGGCCTGCATCGAAGAAGGCCATGCCGGCAGCGCCGACGAGATCCGCGAGTACATGAGCGGCAACCTGTGCCGCTGCGCGGCTTATCCGAACATCGTCACCGCAGTGGAAATGGTCAGAGACGGCCGCAAGGCCTGACCGCGAAGGACAACCCCCCAATGAAGAACTTCGCCTACCAACGCCCCACCACGCTGCTGGACGCCGCGCGGCTGCTGGCCGACCATCCCGACTGGCAGGTGCTGGCCGGCGGCACCACGATGGTCGACCTCTTGAAGCTGGACGTCATCGCCCCGGCCGGCGTGGTCGACATCACCGCCATCGCTGAACTGCAGGGTCACCAGGTCAGCGCCGACCGCATCCGCTTCGGCGCGCTGGCGCGCATGGCCGATGTCGCCGACGACCCGGCGCTGCGCGCCGCGTGCCCGGCGCTCAGCGAGTCGCTGTGGAAAGCGGCGTCACCGCAGTTGCGCCATGCCGCGCGGCTCGGCGGCAATGTGCTGCAGCGCACCCGTTGCCCCTATTTCCGCGACACGAGCTATGCCTGCAACAAGCGCCAGCCCGGCAGCGGTTGTGCGGCGCTGGATGGTGGCCGCACCCACCTGCATGCCATCCTGGGTGGCTCGTCGCAATGCGTGGCGATGTACCCCGGCGACTGGGCCCAGGCGCTGATCGCCTTCGATGCGGTCGTCACCGCCAGTTCCGTCAAGGGCACGCGTCGCATCGCATTCGCCGACCTGCACCGGCTGCCTGGCGACCGTCCGGAGCTGGAGACGAACCTGCAACCGGGCGAACTCATCACGCAGATCGAGGTGCCGATCGGCCCGACGATGCAGGCATCGCACTACCTGAAGGCCCGCGACCGCCAGAGCTATGCCTTCGCCAGCGTGTCGGCGGCAGTCGGCATCCAGATGTCGGGCGACCAGGTTGCCGATGTGCGCATCGCACTCGGCGGTGTGGCTGCCAAGCCCTGGCGCGCCAGCGCTGCCGAGGCCTCGCTGCGGCGCAAGCCCTTCAACGAAGCCGCCGCGCTCGAAGCCGGCCGAATCGCCTTCCAGGACGCGAAGCCGCTCGCAGACTCGGCCTACAAGATCGCCCTCGGTGCCGATGTGGTGGCCGGGGCCTTGATGACCGCTCACCAGCGCGCACTGGACCCTGCTTCCGCCGCTGCTCCGGCCTTCGGGTTCCCGAAGCGCTGACCGAACGAGAGAACACCGACATGGCACAGACACTCGACACCCCCGTTACCCGCTACGAAGCGCCCCAGAAGGTCAGCGGTCAGACCCGTTATGCCGCCGACTTCATGCCCGCCGGCATGCTGCATGGCGCACTGGCCACATCCGGCGTGGCCGCTGGCCGCATCACCGCAATGGACATCACCGCGGCCCAGGCCGAACCCGGCGTGATTGCGGTCTACACCCACCAGACGCTGCCCAAATTCAAGCCACCGAAGGCGTTCGGCGCCGGCGGCCCGGGCACTGCCAGCTTCTCGCCGATGACCGGCGCAGAGATCAGGTACGCCGGCCAGCCGATCGCCTACGTGGTGGCCGACAGCGCGGCCGCTGCACGCCGTGGTGCGGCGCTGGTCAAGGCCACGATCGCTACCTCCGCTGCCCGCATCCACATGGACGCTGCGCAGTCGGAGCTGGCCAAGGGCGAGGAGATGAAGGTCGACAAGGGCGACCTGCAAGCCGGCCTGCGCGGAGCAGCAGCCACGGTCGATCAGACCTACACCACGCCTTTCGAGCACCACAACCCGATGGAACTGTTCGCCACCACGGCGCACTGGCAGGGTGAGCATGTGACGGTGTGGATGCCGTCGCAGTCGGTCACTACCGCACAGGCCGGGGTGGTGGCGGCTTTCGGCGTGGCGCCGACTGCGGTCGAGGTGATCTCGCCTTACATCGGCGGCGCCTTCGGCTCCAAGGCCGGGTTGCCGCCCTATGCGCTGCTGACGATCGCGGCAGCCCGCGGGGTCGGCGCGCCAGTGCGGTTGATGGCCACCCGGCGCGACATGTACACGGTGGCCACGTTCAGACCCGAGTCCGCGCAGAAGTTTCGTCTGGCGGCCAGCCGCGATGGCAAGTTGACAGCGTTCGAGCACATCGAGATCGCGCAGACCTCGCGCTTCGACGATGTGGTCAACCCCGGCACCCACATGACGCGCTCGATGTATGCCTGCCCCAACATCCACACCGAGCAGCGCATCGCCAGGTCCGACACCAATTCGGGCGGCTTCATGCGGGCGCCGAACGAGATGCAGACCTTCTTCGGGCTTGAATCGGCGATGGACGAGTTGGCCATCGCGCTGGCGATGGACCCGGTGGAGTTGCGGCGCGTCAACGACACGAAGACCCACCCCGTCAAGGGCGTGCCGTTTTCGTCGCGGTCGCTGATGGCGTGCTACGACGATGCCGCCAAGAGCTTCGGCTGGTCACGCCGCACGGCGGCACCGCGCTCGATGGTCGACGGCGACTGGCTGGTCGGCTATGGCTGCGCCACGTCGACCTACCCGACCCAGGTGGCACCGTCGTCGGCGCGCGTCAAGATGAACGGCAACGGCAGCGCGCGGGTCGAACTCGCGGCGCACGACGTGGGCACGGGCGCCACCACCATCATGGGCCAGATCGCCGCACAGCGGCTCGGTTTGCCGGTCGATGCGGTCGAGGTGGTGATGGGCGATTCGCGGTTGCCCGTGGCGCCGATCGCCGGGGGCTCGGTGACCTCGGCCAGCGCCGGCTCGGCGGTGCATGTGGCCTGCCTGGCGCTCGGCGCCGAAGTCGCACGCCAGTTGGCGGCGATGAAGGACTCGCCGCTGGCGGGCGCCGACCCATCGAAGGTTCGTCTGGTCGACGGCATGCTGGTGATGGCCGACGGCAAGCGCATGCCGTTGGTCGACGCGGTCAAGGCCACGCCGCGCGGCCAGGTCGAAGTCGAAGGCAACTATGCCCACCCCGAGCTGACACCCGAGAAGCTGAAGAAGACCTACATGGGCGGCTTCGGCGTGGCCGGGCCGGTCACCAAGACCCATGCGATGTTTGCGTTCGGGGCCCAGTTCGTCGAGGTGCGCATCAACCGCTGGAC
>JBDSMV010000147.1:0-12991 GCA_039915715.1 Rubrivivax sp.
AGCGGCGGCGGCGATGTGCTGATGGGGTCGGTGGTCACGCGCGACCCCGCGCTGCACGAACAACTCAAGCTGACCCACATGCACCTGGGCATCGGCATCGGCGCCAACGACGCCGAACTGCTGCTGCGATCGCTGGCATCGATGCCGCTGCGTTACGCCGCGCAGGACCGCGTGGGACGAGAGCTGGCGGCATGGCTGTCGCTGCGAAGAGAGGTGCAGCGCGTGCTGCATCCGGCATTGGAAGGATCGCCGGGGCACGACCACTGGCGCAGCAGATGTACGGCGGCGGCGGGGCTGTTCTCGATCCTGCTCGACACGCGTTTCAGCACCGCGCAGGTCGACCGCTTCGTCGATGGCCTGCGGTTGTTCCGCATCGGCTACTCATGGGCCGGCCCGCAGAGTCTGGTGGTGCCCTACGACCTGCCCGCGATGCGGGGCAGCGAGGCCATCGGCCAGCGCAGCCATCTGCAGGGTCACCTGGTGCGGTTCTCGATCGGTCTCGAAGACGCCAGCGATCTGCAGGCCGATCTGGAGCAGGCGCTGGTGGCGGCTTTCGGCTGAGCGGGTGCTGTCAGTCCTTGCCGCCCGATGAAACTTTGTGTCTCATCAGTCGCCCCTTCTCGCGGTCCCAGTCGCGTTGCTTTTCGGTGTTGCGCTTGTCGTGCTGGGCCTTGCCCTTGGCCAGTGCGATCTCGGCCTTGACCCGGCCTCCGGTGTAGTGCAGGTTCAACGGCACCAGGGTGAAGCCCTTCTGCTCGACCTTGCCTATCAGGCGCCGAATCTCCGCGCCATGCATCAGCAGCTTCTTGGTGCGGTCGGCTTCGGGGCTGACATGGGTCGATGCGGTATGCAGCGCATTGATGCGGCAACCGATCAAAAACAGCTCTCCATTTCGGATCGTCACATAGCCATCGGTCAGCTGCACCTGCCCGGCGCGCACGGCCTTGACTTCCCAGCCTTGCAGCACCATGCCCGCCTCGAAACGTTCGTCGATGGCGTACTCGTAGCGGGCGCGGCGGTTTTCTGCGATGTTGGCCATGAAGGCGGGGCGAGACGGGAATCCTAGAATCGGCCTGATTGTATGAAGCAGGCATGAAGCAAGTACGCAAGTCCGTTCTACTGTGGTACTCGGCAGCCGAGATGTACGAGCTGGTGACCGATGTCGAGCGCTACCCGCAGTTCCTGCCCTGGTGCAGCAGCGCCGGCGTGCTGGAACGGCACAGCGACGGCATCACGGCCCGGCTCGGGCTGTCGTACATGGGGATCAAGCGGTCGTTCACCACCCGCAACCGCCACAGCGAGGCCCGCTCGGTGCAGATCGAGTTGGTCGACGGGCCGTTTGCCAGCCTCAACGGCACCTGGCTGTTTCAGCCTATCGGCAAGGTGGACAAGCCCGAGACGAAAGCCTGCAAGATCGAGTTCGAGCTGCGGTACGCCTTTGCCGGCAGCAGCCTCGACTTCGCCATCAGCCCGGTGTTCGACCGCATCGCCAACACCTTTGTCGACGCCTTTGTCGAACGTGCGGCTGCGGTCTACGGTGCGCGATGAGCCCGCATTCCGGCGCTGCGCTGCGGGTCGAGGTGATCCACTGCCCGCGGCCGGGTGTCAACGACTGCGTTGCCCTTCAGTTGCCGCAGCCGGCCACGGTGCTGCAGGCGTTGCACGCCAGTGGCTTGGTGCAGCGCCATTCGCTCGATATCGCAGGCTTGGTGGTCGGCATTTGGAACAAGCACTGCACCCTGGAGAGCCCATTGCGAGATGGCGACCGGGTCGAGATCCATCGCCCGTTGCAGGTCGACCCCAAGGAAGCGCGGCGCCAGCGCCACCGGCGCAACCGCAACTAGTCGGCCGGCCGCCGGCTCAGCGGCAGTCGCTCTCCACCACAGTCCGCGCCTGCCGCAGTTCTTCGGCACGGCCACGGTCGTCCAGCACTTCGCGTTCACCCTTTTCGTTGGTGCGCGCCATGCGCTGCCCGGATTCGAGCGCTGCTTGAGCGCCCCGGGCGCGGCGGCAGTTCTCGGCCCGCACCGTGGCGGCTCGGGCTTCGTCGGCCTTGGTCTTGGCGGCTTGTTCCTGCTCGGCCCTGAGCCTGCGGGCTTCGACTTCCTTCTCGAGTGCCGACGAGGCTGCCGGTGCCGGGGCGGCTGCCGCCGACGCTGCGGAGCCAGCGGGCACTGCTGCCACAGCGGCTCCTGCCATGCGAGCGGTAGCCGCCGGCCGGCTCAGGATGTCCTTGTCGGCGACATCCCGCGGCGGCGGGCGGTCGCTGGCGTTGACCTGCCCGTTCTTGTCGCGCCAGGTCCACTGCGCATGGGCGGGTGCCGCCAGCAGCGCTCCGGCCAGCAACAGAATCAGGACCGCGGCGGATGCGCGAGGCAGATGCTGCAACCGACGGGTGAGGACCGCAAAACCCGCAGCAGTGTGGGTTGTGAAGGGCGTGTGGGGAAAGATAAATCGCATCGCCCGCAGTGTAGTGGGACACCCTGATCAGGGGGTGGCGCGCGACACCATCGCCAGTCAACGAATTTGAGCGGCCCTGGGCGCCCGTCTCACCGGCGCCGGACCGCCCGGCGGGGCGCGCTTTTCTATAATCCGTTTTTGGTCTGGAGCCTTCTCAAGATGCGCCTACTCGGCAAAGCGCTGACTTTCGACGATGTGCTGCTGGTGCCGGCGCTCTCGCAGGTGCTGCCACGCGATACCAGCCTAGCAACCCTTCTGTCTCGCAACATCCGGCTCAACTTGCCGCTGGTGTCGGCGGCGATGGACACCGTCACCGAAGCCCGCCTCGCGATCGCAGTCGCCCAAGAGGGCGGCATCGGCATCGTTCACAAGAACATGACGCCGCAACAGCAGGCCGCCGAAGTGGCGCGGGTCAAGCGCTACGAATCCGGGGTCTTGCGCGATCCCATCACGGTGACACCGGACACCCCTGTTCGACAGGTGATTGCGCTGTCGAAGCAGCATGGCGTGAGCGGCTTCCCGGTGTTGCAGGGCACGACGGTGGTGGGCATCGTCACCAACCGCGACCTGCGCTTCGAGACCCGGCTCGACGTGCCGGTGCGAGAGATCATGACCCCGCGTGAACGCTTGGTCACGGTCGACGAAGGCGCGTCGCTGGAAGAAGGCAAGTCACTGATGCACCAGCACAAACTGGAGCGCGTGCTGGTGGTCAGCAAAGGCTTCGAGCTGCGCGGTTTGATGACCGTCAAGGACATCACCAAACAAACCGATTTTCCGAACGCGGCGCGAGACGCCCAGGGCAAGCTGCGCGTGGGCGCTGCCGTGGGGGTGGGCGAGGGCACCGAAGAGCGTGTCGAACTGCTGGCCCGGGCCGGCGTCGACGTATTGGTGGTGGACACCGCTCACGGCCACAGCCTGGGGGTGCTCGAACGCGTCCGCTGGGTCAAGACCCACTACCCGCGGATCGACGTGATCGGCGGCAACATCGCCACCGCCGATGCCGCACTGGCACTGGCCGAAGCCGGTGCCGACGCGGTCAAGGTCGGCATCGGCCCGGGGTCGATCTGCACCACGCGCATCGTGGCGGGGGTCGGGGTGCCGCAGATCATGGCCATCGACAGCGTGGCCAAAGCGCTCGCGGGCAGCGGGGTGCCGTTGATCGCCGATGGCGGCATCCGCTACTCGGGTGACATCGCCAAAGCCATCGCCGCAGGTGCCAGCACGGTGATGATGGGCAGCATGTTCGCCGGTACCGAAGAGGCCCCGGGCGAAACCATCCTCTACCAGGGCCGCACCTACAAGAGCTACCGCGGCATGGGCAGCATGGGTGCGATGCAACAAGGCAGCGCCGACCGCTACTTCCAGGACGACAAGGCCAACAACCCGAGCACTGCCAAGCTGGTGCCCGAAGGCATCGAAGGCCAGGTGCCTTACAAGGGTTCGGTGGTATCGATCGTGTTCCAGATGGCCGGAGGGCTGCGCGCGGCCATGCACTACTGCGGTTGCGCCGATATCGACGAGATGCAGCGCAAGGCCGAATTCGTCGAGATCACCACGGCCGGCATTCGCGAAAGCCATGTGCACGACGTGCAGATCACCAAAGAAGCCCCCAACTACCGGCGCGAGTGAGCCGCAACCGTTCTTCGCCGGCTGCAACCGAGGCGCCAGCGGTGTCGGCAGCCATGCAGCCGGGCACCGCTTCCGGCTCGCCCGCAGCTACGATTCCCACCACCGCGCGCCCAGCCGCGATGCGCTTCATCATGGGTGTGGTGCTGATCGACATGCTGGCCATCGGCGTGATCGTGCCGGTGCTGCCGGCCTGGGTCGGCGGCTTCACATCGGACCCGGCCGCGCTTCGGCATGCTGGGCGCAATGTTCGGCATCGGCTTCATCCTGGGGCCGGTGATCGGCGGTTTGCTGGGTGGCATCGACCTGCGCTTGCCATTCTTCTTCTCCGGAGCACTGGCGCTTTTGAATCTGGCTTGCGGCTGGTTCGTGTTGCCGGAATCGCTGCCTGTGGCCAGCCGCCGGCCGTTGTCAGAGGCCAGCTTCAACCCGTTGTCGGCGCTGCGCCGGTTGACTGCGCTCAAAGGCGTCGGCCTGCTGGTGGCCGTGCTGGCTTGTGCCAGCCTGGCGCAGTTCACGCTCTACACGACATGGGTGCTCTACACCACCTTCCGCTTCGGCTGGGGTCCGACGCAGAACGGTTATTCGCTGTTCGCGGTCGGTCTGGTGTCCGCGGTCGTGCAGGGGCTGTTGCTGGGCCCGTTTCTGAAGCGGTTCACCGCCCAACGGCTGGCGCTGCTGGGGCTGGTGTCGTCCACTCTCGCCTATGCGCTGTGGGGGCTGGCCACCGAAGGCTGGATGATGTTCGCAGTGATCTTCATGAACCTGCTTGGCGCCTGCGTGGCCGCCACGCTGCAGAGCCTCGTCTCGGCTGCGGCCGATGCCACGCGCCAGGGCCAGACGCTGGGCGCTGTCAGCGCGCTCGGCAGCCTGATGGCGGTGAGCGCTCCGCTGATCGGTGCGCCGCTGCTGGCTGCGGTGTCGCACCTGCCGCCGCAAGACTGGCGCATCGGCGCGCCGATGTTCTTCTGTGCCGCGCTGCAGGGCGCTGCGCTGGTGCTGGCCGTGGTCCACTTTCGCAGGGCACGGCCGCTCGCAGGTTCCGCTTCGGCCACTTCGTCCGCTGCGACCTGAGCGCCACCCATCCCGTCGTCGCCGATCGACCCCGACATCGACCACCGAGCCTGTCAGAACCCGCATGAGCCACCACGACAAGATCCTGATCCTCGACTTCGGCTCGCAGGTCACACAGCTGATCGCACGCCGCGTGCGCGAGTCCCACGTGTACTGCGAGATCCATCCCAACGATGTCGGCGACGATTTCATCCGCGAGTTCGCCAAGGGCGGTCTCAAGGGCGTGATCCTGTCAGGCAGCCATGCCAGCACCTACGAAGCGCAAGACCTGCGCGCACCGCAGGCGGTGTTCGACTTGGGTGTGCCGGTGCTGGGCATCTGCTACGGCATGTTCACGATGACGGTGCAGCTCGGTGGCGAAGTCGAAGCCTCGGAGCACCGTGAATTCGGCTATGCCGAAATGCGCTCCCGCGGTCACACCGCACTGCTGCGCGATTTGCAGGACTTCAGCACGCCCGAAGGCCACGGCATGTTGAAGGTGTGGATGAGCCACGGCGACAAGGTCACGGCGCTGCCTCCCGGCTTCAAGCTGATGGCCAGCACCCCGAGCTGCCCGATCGCCGGCATCGCCGACGAAGCGCGGGGCTTCTACGGCGTGCAGTTCCACCCCGAAGTCACGCACACGGTGCAAGGCAGGGCGCTGCTGGACCGCTTCGTGCTCGAGATCTGCGCTGCGCAGCCCGACTGGGTGATGCGCGACCATGTGGCCGAAGCGGTGGCAGCGATCCGCGCACAGGTGGGCAGCGACCATGTGATCCTCGGCCTGTCGGGCGGGGTTGACTCCAGCGTGGCAGCGGCCCTGATCCACCGCGCCATCGGCGACCAACTCACGTGCGTCTTCGTCGACCACGGCCTGTTGCGGCTCAACGAAGCCCGGCTGGTGATGGAAATGTTCGTCGGCCGGCTGCACGCCAAGGTCATCCATGTCGATGCCAGCGCCGCGTTCATGGGCGCGCTCGAAGGCGTGGCCGATCCGGAAGCCAAGCGCAAGATCATCGGCCGCGAGTTCGTCGAAGTGTTCCAGCGCGAGGCCGCCAAGCTCGTAGACGCGAAGTGGCTGGCACAGGGCACGATCTATCCCGATGTGATCGAGTCCGGCGGGGTGCGGTCAGGCGCTGTGGGTGGCGCGCAAGGCAAGAAGAAGGCAACCACGATCAAGAGTCACCACAACGTCGGCGGCCTGCCCGAGACATTGGGCCTTGCGCTGCTGGAGCCGTTGCGCGACCTGTTCAAGGATGAAGTGCGGGAGTTGGGCGTGGCGTTGGGGCTGCCGCCCGAGATGGTCTACCGCCACCCATTTCCCGGACCGGGCCTTGGGGTGCGGATCCTGGGCGAGGTCAAGCGCGAATACGCCGACCTGCTGCGCAACGCCGATGCGATCTTCGACCAGGAACTGCGCGCCTTCATCGACCCGGAAAGCGGCAAGAACTGGTACGAACTGACGAGCCAGGCCTTCGCTGTGTTCTTGCCGGTCAGAAGCGTGGGGGTGATGGGCGACGGCCGCACCTACGACTACGTGGTGGCACTGCGGGCGGTGCACACCAGCGACTTCATGACCGCCGATTGGGCCGAGTTGCCCTATGCGCTCTTGAAGAAGGTCTCCAGCCGCATCATCAATGAGGTGCGCGGCATCAACCGCGTGACCTACGACGTGTCGTCGAAGCCGCCGGCGACCATCGAGTGGGAATGACGCGGCCATGAAAAAAGCCCCGAGCGCGCGAGCGGCGGGGCTTGCGACTCTGCCGACCGGGATCGAAAGCCCGGTGGACTGAAGCGCAATTCAGGACTGCAAGCGGCGACGGGCCAGCAACAGACCTGCGACGCCGAGCCCGAGCATTGCGAAGGTGCTGGGTTCGGGCACCACACCGGCCTGGATCGCCAAGCCGGGGGTCGACTCGAAGGCATAGCCGATCAGCGTGCGCGGAGCGACGTTGACAGCCGTGCTGAGCGAGAACCGGGCCCAGCCATAGTGGGTCTGGCCATTGGCTTCGTTCAGGAACTGGAAACCAACCAGGTTGTTGGAACTGTTCAGGTTCCATTGGGTGGCGTTGCCGATGGCGCTGGAGCCCGAACCAAAAGTGGACGCGCCGCTGATCGACGTGCCGACCGCGAGGTTTGCGGCGGTTGACGGTGCTGACAACACGTAGCCGTTACCCAGGGCGGCCGCACCGGTGAAAAATCCAAGACCGCCTGTGCTCCAGAGGTTGATGTCCCAACCCGGAACCGTGCTGCCCGCCGTACCGGGAGCGGGTAGATTGTTGGCCCCAGTCACCACGTTCAGGTACAGCCCATTGGTTGAGACCGGGATGTCGAGGCCGACCACCCCGCTGTAGACGACCATGGCCTGAGAGCTGGCTGCTGCAAGGACAAAGCCGGCACCGACAGCGGCAGCGAGAAAGGTTTTGCGAAGATTCAGCGGTGATGCAAGTTTCACAGGCACTCCTGAGTTGGCGGTTTGAACCGCACGACTAACACAAATCCACCCCGAAATGGGTAGCGGGCATGGACGACGTCTGATGGTTGCGTGACCTTGTCACGCATTCGGCAGATCGGTCACCCCTCATGCGAGGGGGTCGACGGTTGCCGACGCGCATGCTGCGTTGCCTAGCCCTCGTCCTCGACCCCCCATTCGCCCAAAGCCAAACCGTCGAACATGAGCAGGTTCAGCATCCACAGCGTTTCAGACGAAGCTGCCAGCCACGGGCGGGTCGCCCGCAGGATGTGGACGCGACTCCGCAGCGAACGGCTGCGTGCACGACCACCGGGGCAATTCGCCGAGCCATGAGGGCTGCATTGCTTATGGTTGTTTCGCTGTTCACCGCCAGCGTCGGCGCGGCGCTGAGCCACGGCCGGCTGTGGCAGCTGCCGGACCGGCACAACCCGTGGGCCGCGTTGCAGATCGAAGAGGCGCCCGGCTGGCTGACGCGCTACAAGCTGCAGCGCCTGAGCGGTGATCGGGCCGCCTGCCTTGCGGCGCTGAGCACCTCGGCGCTGCGAGTCACTTCCGTGCCCGACCGCCAACCATCGCCGGGCTGCGGCTTCAGCAACGCCGTTCGCATCGAACGCACAGCCGTGCAGATCGGTGAACCGTTCACGCTGTCGTGCCCGGCGGCGGTGTCGATGGCCTTGTGGGAGCGGCATGCGTTGATGCCCGCGGCGCAGGCCGAACTGGGCAGCCCCGTGCGCCGCATCGACCACTTCGGCAGTTACGCCTGCCGCAATGTCTATGGGCGCGAAGGCGGTCGGCGCAGCCAGCACGCCACCGCCGACGCGCTGGACGTGGCCGGCTTCACGCTCGCAGACGGCCGCCGCATCACGGTTGCCGCCCACTGGCGCGGCAACGATGACAGGGCGCGTTTTCTGCACAGCGTCCACGACCAGGCGTGCCCCTATTTCGATGCCGTCTTCGGACCCGACTACAACGCAGCACACGCCGACCATTTCCACCTCGACCGGGGGCCCTTCCGGGTCTGTCGGTAGCATCCACCTGCCGACAGCGTTTGTCGGGGCCGAACCCGTTGACCACCCTTCGTCGTGCTGCCGTCTGACTCCCAAACAAGACCGTCTTCAGGGTCACCACCATCACCCTGGCGCCTGTCGGTCGCTCCGATGATGGACTGGACCGACCGCCACTGCCGCCACTTCCATCGGCTGATCACGCGCCATGCGCGGCTCTACACCGAGATGGTCACCACTGGTGCGTTGTTGCATGGCGATGTACCGCGTCATCTGGATTTCGGTGCAGCCGAACAGCCGCTGGCGCTGCAGCTGGGGGGCAGCGAGCCCGCGGACCTGGCCACCTGCGCCCGCCTGGCCGAGAAGTGGGGATACGGTGAAGTCAACCTCAACATCGGCTGCCCCAGCGAGCGGGTGCAGCGCGGGGCATTCGGGGCCTGCCTGATGGCCGAGCCAACGCTGGTGGCCGACTGCGTGCGCGCCATGCGCGACGCCTGCAGCCTGCCGGTCACGGTCAAGCACCGGATCGGCATCGACCGCGAACATGGCGACGACCGCGACCACGCCTTTTTGCGCGATTTCGTCGGCACCGTGGCCGCGCGCGGTGGCTGCGGGGTCTTCATCGTCCATGCCCGCAATGCCTGGCTGCAGGGACTGAGCCCGAAGCAGAACCGGGAGCTGCCGCCGTTGCGGTATGCCCTGGTGCACCGGTTGCGGCAGGACTTCCCGTCGCTGACCTTCGTGGTCAACGGCGGCATCCAAACCGATGAGGAAATCGCCGATCACCTGCAACATCTGGACGGTGTGATGGTCGGGCGACAGGCCTACCACGAGCCCTGGTCGATGGCCGCTTGGGACGCCCGCTTCTTTGGCGCCGCCGAGCGGGCGGCTGACAAAGGCCGCGATGCGGTCGAGGATGGCATGGTGGCGTATCTGGAACAGCTGGCATCGCAAGGCCTGGCATGGTCCACCGCGTCGCGCCACATGCTGGGCCTGCGCAATGGCCAGCCCGGTGCCAGGCGCTGGCGCCAGGTGTGGTCGGACCACCGCTTGCGTGGCTATCGTCCGGCCGAGGTGCAACGCATGGCCAGCTCCGCAAGGCTTGCGGCTGCGCCGGGCGTCGACCACCCGACCGACACCGTGGCCGTGGCCTGAAAACCGCCGCAGCGCGCTTTCTCCGGCCCGCTCGACCCCCCTCGCAGCTTACAAATCCAAAGGATTCACGCCATGACCGAACCCGTGCTGGCCATCATCGGCGGCAGTGGCCTGTACGACCTTCCCGGGCTCACCGACACGCGTTGGGTCACCATCGACACGCCCTGGGGCGCGCCGTCGGACCAGGTCTTCATGGGCCGCCTGGGCGGGGCGCAGCTGGCCTTCCTTCCGCGCCACGGACGTGGCCACCGAATCCCCCCCAGCGAGGTCAACTACCGCGCCAACATCGCCGCACTGAAAAGCCTGGGCGCCACCGATGTGCTGAGCCTGTCGGCGGTCGGCGGCCTGCGGGCCGACCTGCCACCGGGCACCTTCGTGGTGGTGGACCAGTTCATCGACCGCAGCTTTGCGCGCAGCAAAAGCTTCTTCGGCACCGGGCTGGTGGCGCATGTGTCGATGGCGCAGCCGGTGTGCCCGCGTCTGGGCGACCATCTGCAGGCGGCGCTGTCGCAGCAGGGTGTGCCGCATGCGCGGGGCGGCACCTACGTGGTGATCGAGGGCCCGCAGTTCTCGACCCTGGCCGAGTCGCAGCTGTACCGGTCGTGGAACGCCAGCGTGATCGGCATGACCAACATGCCCGAAGCCAAGCTGGCCCGTGAAGCGGAGCTTTGTTATGCGTCGGTGTCGATGGTCACCGACTTCGACTGCTGGCACCCGGCACACGACGCGGTGACGGTGGATGCGGTGATACGGGTGTTGCTGGGCAATGCGATGGCCGCGAAAACGCTGGTGGCGGGACTGGCCGGCGTGGTGACGTCGGACGCGCAGGCCGCCGCCTGCGTTTGCCGCCATGTGCTCGACCATGCGCTGATCACCTCACCCGAGGCGCGCGATCCGGAGATGGTGGAGCGCCTGCGCGGCATTGCCGGGCGCGTGCTGACATGACCCCCCGAAACTGCGCCGCATCGCCATGCAGGTAGCAGGCCGCGCGCTGCGTCCGCTGCGGGCATTGACCGACCGCTCGGCGGTCGAGGTCATCGACCAGCGTTTGCTGCCACACGCGTTGCACTTCGAATGCCTGCGCTCGGTTGCCGAGGTCCACACCGCCATCCGCGACATGTGGGTGCGCGGCGCGCCGCTGATCGGCGCCACCGCCGCTTACGGGCTGGCGCTGCAGATGAACACCGACCCGTCCGACGACGCACTGGCCCGCAGCGCCGCCATGCTGCGCGACGCCCGGCCCACCGCCGTCAACCTGCGCTGGGCCGTCGACCGCATGCTGGCCACGCTGCAGCCGCTGCCGGCGGCACGGCGCGCAACCGCGGCCTGGAACGAAGCCGATGCCATCGCCGAGGCCGACGCGGCGGTCAACCAGGCAATCGGCCGCCACGGCCTGCCGCTGTTGCAGGCGATCGCCCGGCGTCATCCGGGAGGCCTCGTGCAGGTGCTGACGCATTGCAATGCCGGTTGGCTCGCCACCATCGACTGGGGTACTGCGACATCGCCCATCTACCAGGCCCATGCCGCGGGACTGGCCGTGCACGTGTGGGTCGACGAGACGAGGCCGCGCAATCAGGGTGCCGGGCTGACCGCGTGGGAACTGCAGCAGGCCGGCGTGCCGCACACGGTGGTTGCGGACAACGCGGGCGGGCACCTGATGCAACACGGGCAGGTCGACATCGTGATCGTGGGCTGCGACCGCGTCACCGCGCGTGGCGATGTCTGTAACAAGATCGGCACCTACCTGAAGGCGCTGGCCGCCAATGACAACGGTGTGCCGTTCTATGCCGCGATGCCGACTTCGACGCTGGACCTGTCGATGCACGATGGGCTGCTGGAGATTCCGATCGAAATGCGCAGCCCCCGCGAAGTCACGCACCTGCGCGGGCGCGACGCCGACGGCCGCATCGTCGAGGTGCAGGTGACCCCCGATGGTTCGCCGGCGGCCAACCCGGCTTTCGATGTGACCCCGGCGCGGCTCGTCACCGGTTTGATCACCGAACATGGCGTGGTCGCTGCCGACGAAGCGTCCCTGCGTGCTTTGGAAGGTCACGCATGAACGCCGACGCCGAGGCAGCCGACCGCAAAGCCGCGGTGGCCGCGCTGTGCAGGCTGGACGCGCTGGGCCTGAACCGCGGCAGCACTGGCAACCTGAGCCTGCGCTGCCAACGCGGGTCTGACTCCAGCGCAGCAGCAGAGCCCGGCATGTTGATCACACCCACCGGCATGGCGGCCGACGAGTTGGGTGCTCAGGACCTGGTGTGGGTGGGCTTCGCCGACGGACGGGTCGAGGGCGCCTGGCAGCCGTCGTCGGAATGGCATTTCCACCGTGCCGTCTACCAGGCGCGCCCCGACCTGCGGGCCATCGTTCACACCCACGCCACGCACGCCACCGCCTTGGCCTGCCTGCGGCGGCCCTTGCCGGCCTTTCACTACATGGTCGCGGTGGCCGGTGGCGACTCGGTGCCCTGCGTGCCCTACGAAACCTTTGGTACCGACGCGCTGTCGCAGCGGGTGGCCGCAGCGCTGGTCGACCGCGATGCCTGCCTGATGGCCAACCACGGCATCGTGGCCGCCGGCGCCAATCTGCAGCAGGCGATGAAGGTGATGCTGGAAGTCGAGTCGCTGTGCGGGGTGTACCTGCAAGCGCTGTCGGTGGGCGAGCCGGCGTTGCTGACGACCGAGCAGATGGCTGCGGTGATCGACCGCTTCAGGCACTACGGCAAGTCGGCCCTCAGGCGGTGAGCCGCGCCGGTGCGGCGTCTGCCGGCTGCGCAGGCGCCGGGTTCAGCGACTGCGCAAGCGCACGAGGCCGCCCAGCCCAGCCAGCCCACCGACCATCAAAACCAGGGTGGCGGGTTCGGGAACCGGCGCGGCCACCGCCAGGGCCACGAACTGCGTGAACTGGGTGCTGCCGAAATTGTTGTCAGACACCAGGATCAAGGTCTGCTGGCCGCCCAGCACCGGTCCGAGGCTGATGCCTTCGATGTTGTCCAGCGCCAGCGTGCTGCCGTCGTCATTGCGCAGGTCCGACAAATCCAGCAGCAGCGTCTTGCGGACGGCGGTGTAGGTGGCCCCGGCCAACGACTCGAACCCCGAGACATCGGTGGCGCCGCGCGCATCGACGGCATACAGGCGAATGGTGTTGCCGGTGGGGCCGAAGGGACCCGTGCCGGGCGTCGCAGCACCCACTGCGAACGACCGCTCGACGGCGATGAAC
>JBDSMV010000167.1:0-8303 GCA_039915715.1 Rubrivivax sp.
TCCGCAACAGCGCACGTCCGTTCGGGCGCTTGACGGCGGCGACCGTTGGCGAGCCGACTAATAGGCACCCATGTAGTCACGCTTGCCGATGGCGATCCCGTTGTGGCGCAGGATGGCATAGGCGGTGGTGACATGAAAAAAGAACTGCGGCGAACCGTAGTTCGCCAGGTAGGCCTGACCGCTCAACCTCTTTTCCTTCGGCGTACCGGCGCGCAAGACGATGTCCCTGCTTTCGCTGCCGTCGAACTGGGAAGCGCTCAGACCCTCCAGAAAGGACAGGGTCCGGGTCAGCAGTGCGTCAAGTTCGGCGAAGCTGTTCTCCATTCCTTCATAGGCCGGAATGTCGACCCCAGCGAGCCTTGCCGAGATCCCGCGCGCGAAATCGGCGGCAATCTGCACCTGCTTGATCAGCGGAAACATGTCCGGAAAGAGACGCGCCTGCAAGAACGCGTCAGGCTCCATCGACTTGGCCGCAACCTGTGCATCGACCTGTGCCAGCACGGTTTTCAAAGCCGTCAGCATTTGCTTGAAGACGGGGGCCGAGTGCGTGTACATCGGGCTGTTCATGGTCGCTTCCTGGTTGGTGTGAAAAGCATTGGCATTTGAAGGACCGCCAGGCAAGAACGTCAGAAGCGGTCCGCGAGCGGGTTGTGCGCCGGCGCAATGACCCTGCAGCACGACAGCAGGTCCGCAGCCTATCAGCCCATCAACCCCCATCTGCCATCAACGGGCCAGACGAGTCCCTGGGCCGCTCGGCTCGCTCATCAGAAGACGGAGTGCCGGAGCGCCTACCGCGCGAACGGTTGGGTCCATCGCCCACAACCTGCCCTCGAAACCCAGCCGTTTCAAAGCTTCGGTAGTCACTGGCATCATCTGCCAATTCGGATTGCTGCTCACAATCTTGGAAGCCCACTACATGCCCACCCGGAACGTCGTGCTGAGTGATCAGGCCGGCCGACTCCGCTACGAGGGCCTGATCGTCGCCGTGCTCCGCGACGTGGCAAGACAGCCCGACAGACTGGCAGTCTCGCGCGGCCCGAACTCGGCGCAGGCGTTCGATCTTGGCACCTGCTGCGACGACACGCATGGCTCACGCGGGCGCCTGCGAAAGCCCCGGTTGACGGTCGTCAGACGTGAAAGAACGCGTAGCCGACCGCGATCGCGGCCACCACGCCGACCAGGTCGGCAAACAGCCCGCAGGCCAGCGCATAGCGCGTTCTGCTGATGTTGACGCTGCCGAAGTACACCGCCAGCACGTAGAAGGTGGTCTCGGTGGAGCCCTGGATGATGGCCGCCAGCGTGCCCTGGAACGAGTCGACGCCATAGGTCGTCATCACGTCCACCATCAGCCCGCGCGCGCCGCTGCCCGACAGCGGCCGCATCAGCCCCACCGGCAGTGCCGCCACGAAATCGGTGTTCAGCCCCAGCGCCGCCGCCGCCGCGCCGATGGCAGCGACCACGTAGTCCATGCCACCCGTCGTGCGGAACACCGAGATCGCCACCAGGATGGCGATCAGGTACGGAATGATCGTCACGGCCACCTGAAAGCCGTCCTTCGCGCCGTCGACGAAGGCCTCGTAGACGTTGATGCGCCGCAGCGCACCTGCGGCGACAAACAGGGCAATGACACCGACGATCAAAAGGCTGCCGACGAGACCGGTCGTGGTCGACATCTGCGCCGGCGGCAGGCTGGAAAGCCACAGGTACATGCCTCCCATCAAGCTGCCGAAACCCAGGAACAGCACCGCAACCGGCAGGTTCAGCAGCGGGATGCGCTGCACCCGTGCCACCACGAGCAACCCGGCGCAGAACGAGACGAAGGTGGCGATCAGCGTCGGCAAAAAAATGTCGGCAGCGTTGAAGCCCGTCAGGCCCTGGCTCACCGCCATGCTCTGGCGTATGGCGATCACCGAGGTGGGAATGATCGTGACGCCGGCCGTGTTCAGCACCAGGAACATGATCATCGGGTTGCTGGCCACCGCCTTGTCGGGGTTGATCTCCTGCAACTCGCGCATCGCCTTCAGGCCGAGCGGCGTGGCCGCGTTGTCCAGTCCCAGCATGTTGGCGCTGAAGTTCATCACCATGCTGCCGCTGGCCGGGTGGGCACGCGGGATCTCCGGGAAAATGCGGCGGAACAGCGGGTCGAGCGCACGCGCGAACAGCGCGATCATGCCGGCGCGTTCACCGATCTTCATGATGCCAAGCCACAGGCTCATCACACCCACCAGCCCGAGAGAGATGTCGAAGCCGGTCTTGGCGGTGTCGAACAGCCCGG
The DNA here is from genome assembly GCA_039915715.1 of Rubrivivax sp. Classification (GTDB taxonomy): domain Bacteria; phylum Pseudomonadota; class Gammaproteobacteria; order Burkholderiales; family Burkholderiaceae_C; genus Rubrivivax. The sequence continues at coordinate 2,276 of JBDSMV010000167.1, forward strand.
TGAGGATCCGGGTGAAGATGGTGATGTCGCCCTGCACCAGCTTGAACAGCGCAACGACAAAGCCGACGAGGATGAATGCGACCCAGATCGCGTTGAGCACCATGGGGGCCGAATGTAGCCGCACGGCCTGCAGCCAACGGCGACTTCGGGCTCGAGCAAGTCGAAATTCAGCATGCGGTGGATCGTGCCCTCGAGTGGGTGAAGTCCTCAGCCGGGCAGTCCCAGCAAACCCTGCGATGCCCGCGCGGCGCGCATGTCGAGTCTCAGGGCCACAACGCGACCGCCCAGACGGCCGCAGCCAGCAGCATGCTCAACATCACCGCTGCGCTGCCCAGATCCTTGGCGCGCCCCAGCAAGGTCCGGTGCTCGAGCGACACCGCGTCGGCCAACGCTTCGACCGCCGAGTTCAGCAACTCGACCACCCAGACCAGAACGATGCTGCCCGCCATCAGCAGGCCTTGCCAGCGGCCGGGTGCGATCCAGGGCACCAGAAACAGCAGCGGAATGCCCAGCGCCAGTTCCTGCCTGAAGGCCGCTTCGTGCCGCACCGCGGCGCGCAAGCCCGCCAGCGAATAGCGGGTTGCATTCCACACCCGCTGCACGCCGCCGCGGCTCTTGAATGCAGGCGCGGGTGACTCGCCACCGGGTGGTTTGTCGAACATGGTCGCCGATGATCGCTCAGGCTTCGGCGGTTGCATCCGTCAGCAACAGCTCGGCGCAGAAACCGCCGCCGCCAGCCGCCGGCGGCGGCAGTCCGAGCCGGCCGCCATGGGCCCGCGCCACCAGATCGGCCAACATCAAGCCAAGCCCCATGCGGCCTTCGTAGTCACGTGCTGCCAGCGCCGATCGCAAGGCGTCCAGGCGACCGGGCTCGATGCCGCTGCCGTTGTCTTGCAGCCGCAGCACACCGGGCCGTGGCACCGACAATTCGACCCGCGTGGCGCCATGGGCCACTGCGTTGTCCAACAGGTTCAGCAGCGCCGCCACCAGCAGGTCGGCGTCGGCCTGCAGCGGGCGTGCATCGGCCGGGTCGGCATCGATCCGCAGCCCGTCGAAGCGCAACCGCGTGGTCAGCATGCCGAGCGCAATCGGGGTGCGCTGCACTTCGAAGCCGCTGCGGAACATCGCCAGCAGTGCCACCACCACCCGCTGCAGCCGCGCAGCCGCGGCGCGCACGTCGCGCAGCCGCGGCTGCAATGCTTCCGGTGCCTCGCGCAGCGCCACCGCCAGCTGGGCGTCGATGCCCGCCAGCGGGGTGCGCAGTGCATGCGCGGCATGGGCTGTGAAGGCACGCTCATCGGCCACCCGTTGCGCCAGACGCGCCGCCAGCGCATCGATGGCTTCCTGCACCGGGCGCAACTCGGTGTGCTGCGACAAACCCAGCGTCGCGCCACGCTGCAGTGGGTCGTAGCCTTGCAGGCGCTCGGACAGGCGCTGCAGCGGCTGCAATTCGTGCCGCACCCGCGAACGCAGCCACGGCAGCGCCAGCAGCGCCATCGGCAGGCTGGCCAGCACCACTGCAAGCGCCACCTCGATCTGCACGTCGTCGCGCTCCTCGGTGCTCTGCGCCACGTACAGCATGCGGCCGTCGCTGCCGCTGGGCGCGCCATACACACGCCACCCAGGCACCTGGCTGAAGCCGGGCGTGGGCGTCGCGCGCAGCGCAGCCGACGGCGCGTGAGCGTCTGCAGCCACCACATGGGCGGCACCGGCGTGCTCGACCAGCTGCCAGACGAAGCGCCCGCCGTTGCGGGGGTGATCGGCGGCGCTGCCATCGCCGACGCTGCCGGCCGCGCCGCCAGGCTCCGACCCGGGATGCACCAACAACGGCGGCAGCACCGCCACCCCCCGCACCAGCGGCCCGATCAGGCCTTCGGACGCGCTCTGCAGCGAATCGTCCAGCAACTCATCCACTTCGTGCTGCATCGCGAGTCCGACCGCCAATGCCAGCGCCCCGCCCCACAACAGCGACCACCACAGCTGGGCCCGCACCACGCGCCTGAGGATCGAGCGCGGGGGCGCGGCGTCGACAGCATCGCGCGGCGCAGACCGCGTGTCGCTCGCATCCGGCTCGGTGCTCACGACCCGACCCCGACGCGGTAGCCCAACCCGCGCACCGTTTCCACCAGATCGCGCCCCAGCTTGCGCCGCAGGCTGGAGACATGCACTTCCAGCGCATTGCTGGCCACTTCCTTTTCGAAGCCGAGCATCAACTTTTCCAGCTCGGGCTTGGGAACGATGCGCCCGACGCGCAACGCCAGCGCTTCCAGCACCGCCCATTCGCGCGCCGTCAGGTCCACGCGTTGTGCGGCACGCCAGGCGGTGCGCGCCGAGAGGTCGATCTCGACCTGCAACGCGGCCGCACCGAGCGCCAGCCGCGACTGCGCACCGCCAGCGCTGCGGCGCGTGACAGCGCGCAGCCGAGCGGCCAGCTCTTCGGGCGCGAACGGCTTGACCAGATAGTCGTCGGCACCGCTGTCCAGACCCTGCAAACGGTCCGACAACCGGTCTCGCGCGGTCAGCATCAACGCCGGCGTCGCGCCTTCGGGGCCGGGCCGGCGGCGCATCGCGCGCAGCCAGTCGAGACCCGACCCGTCGGGCAGCTGCCAGTCGACCAGCCAGGCATCGAAGGGCTCGCCGCGCAGCCCATCGGCCTGCTCGAGGCTGCGGGCCCATTCGACCGCATGGCCGTCGCCGCGCAGGAAGTCCCGCAGGCCCTCGCCCAGCAGGCGGTCGTCTTCGATCAGCAGCAGCCGCATCGGCCAGTGGGTAGGCGCAGGTTCATCGGCAGCGGGTCGGGGGGGGATGAAGGTGCGGTCAAGGGGCGCGGACTCAGTCCTGCGGCATTCTGTCCCCGGCGCCGCTTCAGCCTGCCTTCAGATGCGGACCGCCCAATCGGCGGCGTGTCTGCCGCCCCCCCTTCCCAGACGGTCCGCCGGCGCGGGTCGCCCTCGGCTGGCGACGCAGACGACCCATCGCGGCCCTGGACCCTCGTCGCCACCCCCGAGCTGTTGCTGCTGGCGGCCAGCCTGTTCTGGGCCCTGACCGCCAACCGGCTGTTCCTTGCGGCAGCGCTGCACGGCCGGGTGGCGACGGACCCATCGACAGTCGGATTCGCCGCCGCGTTGCTGGTGATTCTGGCCACGCTGCACTATGCGATGTTCGCCTTGCTGGCCACGCGCTGGACCCTGAAGCCGCTGCTGGCGCTGCTGATCGTGGCCACGGCGTTCGCCACGCACTACATGCAGGCCTTCGGCGTCTACCTGGATCCTTCGATGCTGCGCAACGTGATGCGCACCGATGTGGCCGAGGCGCGTGAGATGTTCACCTGGTCGCTGCTGCCGCACCTGCTGCTGTATGCGGTGCTGCCGTTGCTGCTGCTGTGGCGGGTGCGGCTGGTGCGTCGAAGCTGGCTGCGCGGCACGTTGATCCGCATCGGCGCGATGGCACTGGCATTGGTGCTGGGGGTGGGCACGCTGTGGTTGGTGTTTCAGCCGTTTGCGTCGCTGATGCGCAACCAGCGCGACCTGCGCTACCTGATCACACCGGCCAACTACGTGTGGTCGATCGGCGCGGTGGCGGCCGCGCAGTTCAAGGGTGCCGCCAAGCCGCGCCAGCCGATCGGCCTCGACGCAGCGCCGGGCCCGTTGATGGCTGCCCGTGCCGACTCCAGCGCCGCAGCGCCGGTGGCAGGCGGCCCAAAGCCGTTGGTGGTGCTGCTGGTGGTCGGCGAGACCGCGCGTGCCGCCAACTGGGGGCTGAACGGCTATGTGCGCCAGACCACACCGGAACTGGCCAAGCTGCCGGTAGTCAACTTCTCTCAAGTCAGCAGCTGCGGCACCAACACCGAAGTCTCGTTGCCGTGCATGTTTGCGCCGGTGGGGCGGCGAGATTACGACGAGGCCACCATCCGCGGCAGCGAGTCGCTGCTGCATGTGCTGGCGCGTGCCGGGGTGTCGGTTCAGTGGCGTGACAACCAGTCGGGTTGCAAGGGCGTGTGCGAAGGCCTGCCGCAGGACTTCGTGCAGACGCTGAACCCGGCCGGCCTGTGCGCCGACGGTCGTTGCATGGATGAAGGCCTGCTGCTGGGCATCGACGAGCGGCTGGCTGCCGCCCACGGCACGCAACTGCAGGTGCTGCACATGCTGGGCAACCACGGGCCGGCCTACTTTCGACGCTACCCACCGGCGTTCGCGAAGTTCCAGCCCGCCTGCCTCACCGACGACCTGCAGCAATGCAGCCAGCAGCAGATCGTCAATGCTTACGACAACGCCCTGCTCTACACCGACCACGTGCTCGCGAGCCTGATCGCCAAGCTGCAGGCCGCGTCGGCGAAGGTCGATTCGGTGCTGATCTATGTCTCGGACCATGGCGAGTCGCTGGGCGAGAACAACCTCTATCTGCACGGCCTGCCTTATGCCATTGCGCCCGATCTGCAGAAGCGGGTGCCGATGGTGATCTGGACCTCGGCGGGCCTGCCGGCTGCGATCGGCCTCGACACCGCCTGCCTGCAACGCCGCGCCAGCGCACCGGCGTCGCACGACAACCTGTTCCACACCGTGCTCGGGTTGACGGATGTGCGCACGTCGCTGAAGGAGCCATCGCTGGACCTGACGCAGGGCTGCCGCAGCGGCACAACGGCCGCACCGTGAGCGAAACGCCGCGGCGCGACCGGGTGCCTTGCGGCACAGCGATCGGTATCAAGAACCGCCACCGACTCGACTGGATCGTTACCGCACTGGCTCTGCTGCTGCTGCTGGCGTGGGACGCGTCGGGTTGGGACCTGCAGGTGATGCATGCGGTGGGCAGCGCCCAAGGCTTTCCGGCTCGGGATGCCTGGTGGGCCAGCCGCCTGCTGCACGATGGGGGTCGCATTGCTGCCTGGTCGTTGTTGGTGCTGCTGGTGGTCGATGCCATCCGCCGCCGCAGGTCGACATCCCAATCGATAGCCCTGTCGACATCCACCTCGGTGGCAGCATCGACCGCACCGTCGTTACCCGGGCGCGCAGAACGCTTGCGCTGGCTGGCCGTGATGCTGGCCGCCGCGCTGCTGATTCCCACCCTCAAGCGCATCAGCCGCAGCAGCTGCCCCTGGGATCTGCAGGCCTTCGGCGGCAGCGCGTCGTATGTGTCGCACTGGCAATGGGGCGTGGTCGACGGCGGCCCCGGGCACTGCTTCCCCTCGGGCCATGCGGTGGCAGCCTTCGCGTTCTTCGGTCTGTATTTCCTGTGGCGCGACCACCGCCCCCGCCTGGCGCGGTGGATGCTGGCCGCCGTGTGCGCGGCGGGCCTGTTGTTCGGCGCGGCGCAGTCGGCGCGCGGCGCGCACTACCCGAGCCACACGCTGTGGACCGCATGGTTCGCGTGGACGCTGTGCGTGGTGGCGGCGCGCGGCATGCCGCACCGGATGCCCCGCAGCTGATCGCCATCGCACAAGTCTGACAATGGCTGCTCCTGCCACGCCGGAGCGCCGCATGCCACAGCCACATGAACCCCCTGCCCGCTGGAAGCACGACGGCGTGGCCGTCATCGGCAGCAACCAGCTCGACCCCAACACCGCGCAGACGCCCGGCATGGACCGCAAGGCGGCGATCAACCTGGCCCGCGTCGGGGCGCAGAAGCTGTGGGCCGGCACCGTGCACATCCACCCGGACGCCAAGACCGGCGCCCACCACCACGGCGCACTGGAAAGCGTGATCTACGTGGTCAAGGGGCGGGCCCGCATGCGGTGGGGTGAACACCTCGAGTTCACCGCCGAAGCCGGCCCCGGCGACTTCATCTATGTGCCGCCCTATGTGCCGCACCAGGAGATCAACGCCAGTGCCACCGAAACCCTGGAATGCGTGCTGGTGCGCAGCGACGGGGAGGCGGTGGCCATCAACCTGGACATCGAGCCAGCAGAAGCGCCACAGGATGTGCCCTGGGTCGACCCCACGCACCCGGCACCCGATGGGTCACAGAACCCACCACGGGCCAAGCCGCCTGCATCCACGGCGAGTTGAAGGAAGCGCACGGGTGGGCGATCTTC
>JBDSMV010000220.1:0-5902 GCA_039915715.1 Rubrivivax sp.
CTGACCAGCTTCAGGAGGTCAAAGAAACAGCCATCAACCTACACTTATCCACAGCCGGCCGCCACGCGGTTGGCATCCATCCCCGGGTCAATATTGAATCGGCAGGGTGGGTCAATATTGGATCGGCGCGGACACGCCATCGGTCCAGAACCCATCCGTGCGCATGATCAGCAAGTCGTTGTTGAGCCAGATCATGTTGCGCTCAATCTGCCGGATGAGCTCGTGGGCCCGGCTGCATGCGTCCCACCAGATAGGCATGTCAACGCCAAAGTGCAGGAGCCTGCCGATCAGCCTTACCTCGTGGAGAGCCGGTCTGGCTTCAACGCGATAGCGCTCGACATGCGCTTTCAGTTGCGGATCCGTCTCTCGCGGCAACCAGGCCGCGAAGCTGTTCATCACGTCGAGGATGAGCGATTTCAGATTGCGCACGAACTCCTCGCATGGTGGATCCATGGACGTAGGAAGAGCTTCGCGGACATGCTCCAAATGCTGGACGATGTCTGCCTTTTTTTGAGGGCTGTGATCGCGGTAGGGGTGCCGAGCAATCGGCATCCCTACCGCGATCGCCGACACGCTGGCGATCACGGTTGCGGCAGTCGGGGGCGAAAAATACCGCTCACGACAGGCACTTGCGCTGTCCGGCGATAGCCATCGTTGCCCCACAACGAGGGCACCAAGCGCGACCGTCGCCTCGGCTGCGCGCCCGATCACGCAGAGTCTGGGAGAAGGCGAGGAAGCAGCCGAAGAAGACGGTCAGAGTCGGAGAGTTGAAGAAGACGGATCAGGAAGAAAACGCACGTTCAAGTTGGCCAAAAGAAGACATATTCAGGTTGGCGCCCACATCCATCGGGCCTGCAGTTGAAATGCTAGACTTTTAGCAGGTTACGTTGTAACGCCGTGGTCCTCCCGCGATCTTTCCAGTGCGACAGGGCACCTTCGCCTCGATGGGTCGCGGCCGTCCACCCAACCCTTGAGAATGGCTGCCCCGCTCATCACTCCTCTCGTCGATCTTCGGCTGCTGCGCGTATTCCTCGCAGTCAGCGAATCCGGGAGCATGACGGGCGCCGCCCAGCAGCTTGGCCTTACGCAATCCGCCGTCTCGCAAAGCCTTCGTCAGCTGGAAGGGGACTTCAAGGTCTCCCTGTTCTCGCGAGACCGGCGGCCGTTGCAGCTCACAGCCGCCGGCAATGCGCTGCGCGAGCGCGCTACCCATCTTGTGGAGGAAGCGAACCAGTTGCCGAGCCTGCTTCAGGAGATCGGCTGCTCGCGCCTGCCGGTGATTCGAATCGGGCTGGTGGACTCGTTCGCCGCCACCGTGGGCCCGCTCCTCATTCGGGAGCTGCTGCAGAGCACGCTGCAGCTCTCCGTCTACTCCGGTCTTTCGCCGACGCACGGCGAGGCGTTGCAGCGCCGCACCGTAGATCTCGTCGTGACCAGCGATGCGCTCGACGACGTAGACGGCCTAGAGCGCCACCTCGTGTTGCGGGAGCCGTTCGTGCTGGTGATGCCGGTCGACATTGCAAGAGAATCGTCGGGGTTGAGCCTTGACCAGATCGCGGCTCGCCATCCGCTGGTCCGCTACAGCGCGCGTTCGCACCTGGGAAGGCAAGTCGAGCGCCACCTCCGGCGGCTGGGCGTTGCGGCGCCAAGGACCGTGGAGATCGACACATCCGACACCCTGGTGGCGATGGTGGCAGCCGGTTGCGGATGGGCCATCACCACGCCGCTGTGCTACCTGCAGGGACGCGCGCACGCGGCAAAGGCGGTCGCGGTGCGCCTGCCGGGAGTCGGACTCCGCAGGTCGCTGGTTCTGATCGCGCGCGCCGGGGAATATGCCGGACTGCCTCGCAAGGTCGCGCAGCAGTCACACCGAATCCTGGGCGAAGCCGTGATACCGGAGTTGCGTCGCATGATCCCCTGGATAGGTAACGATCTGGCAGTTGGTGGCGCGCAACCCGACGAGAGCCGCGATCAGTAGCGGTCGAACCAGTCCTGGATTTCACTGCGGTCCGAGGTCTGGGTCAGCGCGAGCGCCAGCAGGATGCGCGCCTTCTGCGCATTCAGGTTTCCCGCGGCGATGAATCCGCGCTCCACGTTGCGCCGGGTCCGTGGCACGCGACCTGACAGCACTCGGGTGCCTTGCACCACCACAACACCGGCGGCCACCGCGTCGCACAGGGCTTGCGTCTCGGCCTTCGAAGTCACGCCTGGGGCGAATCCAGCGGAGACGATTCCACGGGCTCCCGCGGCGGCGAATGCGCGCACGGCAACGCCGTCGCAACCGGCATGCGCGTAGACGATATCTACCCGGGGCAACGCGACGACCGCATCCAGGTCGAAGGGAGCGGCGAGCGGGAACGAGGCGACGGGCCGGCGCCGCACGACCACGCGATCACTGTCCACTTGCCCAAGCATGCCGAAATCGGGAGATGCGAAGGTTTGCAAGCGCAGCGTCGAGGTCTTGGTCACCTCCCGAGCAGCATGGATCTCGTCATTCATCACCACCAGCACGCCCATCTCCCGCAAGCCGGGCTCCGCGGCCGCGCGCACGGCGTTCAACAGGTTCAGGCCGGCGTCCGAAGACAGCGCGGTCGGTGGCCGTTGCGAACCGACGAGAACCACCGCGATGGAAATCCGCAACGTGAGATGCAGAAAATATGCGGTCTCTTCCAGGCTCGCGGTGCCGTGCCCGACGACGATTCCCGCCAGGTGGGCGTCGGCACGTGACAGCCCTTCGAGCAACTGGGCCAGCTCCTTCCAGTCGGCGAAACCGATGTCGTTGCTGGCGATGCGCCGGAATTCGAACGGGACGACGTCGAAATCCCGCGACACCTCGGGGTAGCGCGCGAGGATTTCGGCAGTTCCCAGTACCTCGCCCGTCGCTCCGTAGTCGATGAGGTCGAGCGAGTCCGCGCCCTTCGCGGCAATCGTCCCGCCGGTGCTCACGAACGCGACGCGCGGCTTCATCAAACCGCGGCCGCTGCTTGGAACTCCATCGCCGCATCCACGAGCACTTCGTGGAAATGCCGCGCGAAGGCGCGGTAGACAAAGACCTCGAACCGGTCGCGCTCGACCGCGTGGATCAGGACCCCGATGTGGGCCATCGAGCTCTGCAGGCAATGCCCGGGCGGAAAACTCGCGGGATGCAGATCGATGGGCAGCTCCTTGGCGAGCAGGTCGCGTGCGCGTGTACCCGTGATGCTGAAGACCCGGCGCCCTGCGCTCAGGTCCACTACCGCGGCGACATCTGCCGGCAGCACCGCAGCGAGCTCGGTGAACAGGTCGCGCGTCGATTCCCTTGGCCCCACCACCAACCAGCGATGTGGCCCCAGCCAGAGGATGCGCATCTGCCCGACGGCACCAACGGTGTTTGCCTTCGTCGGCGGCGATACACCCATGGTCTCGGCGATCACCTTGCCCGCCGATTCGGCGGTGCCGGGCCAGGCCGAGACCTGGACCATCGCCATGGGCTCGCATTCCTCGATCTTGACCCCGGAATCAGCCACGAAAACGCTCCCCTTTGACGTCGTAGAACACTGGAGCGACGACGCGTACGGCGGTGACTTCGTTTGCCAGCGGGAAGGCCGCCTGGATCGTCTGGCCCAGGCGCGTGTCGCCGCCTGCCACGAAGCCGAGCGCGATGTCGTGGCCCAGTGCTGGGCTGTACGTCATCGAGCTGACATGGCCGATCATCGGCGTCGTGCCGGTCGCGTTGAGTGACTCCACCAGCTGTGCTCCGGCCCGCAATCGCCCCTTGGGATCGACGGGCACAAGGCCCACCAGGCGCGGGCGGTTCGCGTCCACCATCCCGGGACGTCGCGCGAGGCGCCGCCCGACGAAGTCCTTCTTTTCACTCAGCAGGCGCTCCATGCCGAGATCGCCCGCTGTGGTGCGGCCATCGATTTCGGCACCGGTAACGTGTCCTTTCTCGATCCGCAGCGCTCCCATCGCCTCGGTTCCGTACGGAGCTATGTCGGCGTCGCGACCGGCTGCGAGGGTGGCTTCCCAGACCTCCAGTGCTCGGTCCGCAGGGGCGGCGATCTCGTAGGCGAGCTCTCCCGAAAAAGTCATGCGGAAGACGCGGCAGGGAACGCCCGCCACTCGCACGCTCGCGACGCCGAGGTGGGGAAGCGCCGCGTCGGCGGCGGCCGCGTCGCCGCCTTCGATGACGCGCGCCAAAACAGCCCGGCTGCGCGGCCCTGCCAGTGCCATGGTCCCCCATTGCTCCGTCACCGAGGTCACCTGCACCTTCAACTCGGGCCAGACCACCTGGAGCAGGAATTCCAGGTGGGCGAGCACCTTGGCCGCATTCGAGGTCGTGGTCGTCATGAAGTAGTGATGCTCGCCAAGCCGCGCCGTCGTGCCGTCGTCGAACACGACGCCGTCCTCGCGCAACATGAGGCCGTAGCGGACTTTTCCTACGGCAAGCGAACGCCAGTGATTCGCGTAGACGCGTTCGAGAAGGTCGATCGAATCGGGCCCCTGGATGTCGATCTTGCCGAGCGTCGAGACGTCGATGAGGCCCACCGCGCTCCGCACATGCGCCGCCTCGCGCGAGTACGCCTCCCGCGAGCTCTCCCCGCCACGCACGTAGTAACGCGGACGCATCCACAGCCCGGCTTCCACCATCGTCGCCCCATGGGCGACATGCCAATCGTGCATGGGCGACCGCCGCACCGGCTGGTAGTGCTTGCCGATCTCGCGCCCCGCGAACACCCCAAGCGCAACGGGTGCGTAGGGCGGCCGGAACGTCGTGGTGCCTGTCTGCGCTATCGACCGCCCCTGCAGTCCTGCCATGATCGCCAGCCCGTTCACGTTGCTGGTCTTGCCCTGGTCAGTCCCCATCCCAAGAGTGGTAAAGCGTTTGAGGTGCTCGACCGACACATAGCCCTCCCGATGGGCAAGGTCCACATCGGATGACGCGACATCGTCCTGGATGTCGACGAAAGCCTTTCGCGTCGCGCCCGGGACAATCCACAGCGGCTCGATACCGACTGCCTCCACGCCTTGTGCCTTAGACGGCGACAGTGAGCTTTGCCGCGCGAATCCCGCCGCCTCCGCCGCCTGGCATCCTGCCTCGTGCCCCTGGACCAGGCATGCGGCAAGGGCGAAGGCGCCGGTGGCGGACCCAGCCGACGCCTCGGCTTGCCGTGATTTGCCGGGAACGAAGGCTGCAACGGCCTCGTCGAACACCGGACGTCCGCCCGCCTGGCTGTGCAGGTGAACCGTGGGACTCCACCCGCCGGACACCGCAACCAGGTCGCATTCGATGCGGCGCGACGGCGCGCTCTGCGCCCCCAGTCTGATCACCTGTACAGCGTTCACCTGGAGCTTGCCTTCGGCACGAAGCATGGCGTGCCCCTCAAGGCATTCGATGCCGAGCTGGCGCGCGGCGTCCGGTAGCGCTCCCCTGGCGGAGGCCCGCGAGTCCACGATGGCGGCGACCGCAACCCCTGCTGCGTGAAGACCAAGGGCGGTCCGGTAGGCGTCGTCATTGTTGGTGAAGACCACCGCGTGCCGCCCGGGAGCCACTGCGAAGCGGTTCGCATACGTGCGCACCGCTCCGGCCAACATGACGCCGGGCCGGTCGTTGTTCTCGAAAACCATCGGCCGCTCAATGGCGCCGGTGGCAAGCACCACGCGGCGCGCGCGAATCACGTGCAGGCGCTGTCGCGGCAGGTGCGGCACCGGCCCCGCCATGTGATCGGTGACGCGCTCGACCGCGGCCAGGTTGTTGTTGTCGTAGTAGCCAAAGACCGTGGTGCGCGTCATCACCCGGGCGTTCTCCAGGGCGTTGAGCTCGGCCATCGCGCGCTCCACCCAGCCGGCGGCCGGCCCACCATCGATCGTCTCTGGTCCTCGAAGCAGTGCGCCACCGGGCACGGGTTCGCTCTCCGCGAGC
>JBDSMV010000273.1:0-8245 GCA_039915715.1 Rubrivivax sp.
CGCAGCAGCGGCGACAACCCATCGGCAAACAACCGCACCGTGTCGGCCCGCCGTTTGCCGTCATCGCCGACCGGGCTGCCGATGATGTCGTTGGTGATCATGGCGTCGATGTGCAGGCCTTTGGCGCGGGCCTGTCTGGCCCAGTGCTCGGCGCCGATCAAACCTTGCTCCTCGCCGGCCACGGCCATGAACACCAGTGTCGATTCGAAGCGGTGGCCGGCCATCACGCAGGCCATTTCCATGACCGCGGCGACGCCCGATGCATCGTCGTTGGCGCCGGGTGCGGGTGACGTGGTGTCCCCGATGTCGCCGGCCCGCGAGTCGTAATGGCCGCTGACCACCAGATGTCGCGCAGCGGCGACGGCGTCGGTGCCGGGCAGCGTGGCCACCACGTTGACGATGTTGACGGCCCGCGGCAGTCGCGGTCCGGCCGGCGCCACATGCTCGTCCAGCGTGACTTGCAAACGACCACCGCTGGCTTGCGAGCAGCCTTGCAGCTCATGCTGGATCCAGCGCCGTGCGGCGCCGATGCCCTGGGTCGGCGACACCACATCGGACAGCGTGTGGCGGGTGCCGAATGCGGCCAGCGTGCGGATGCGGGCCTCGATGCGCGAGGTGGAAACCTGATTCAACGCCACCACGATGTCGGGATCGAGGGCGACCGCCGACACCGCAGCGGCGTCAGCTGTTGGCACTGGCGTCGTCGCACAGCCAACCAGCACAAGCCCGGCAAGACCGGCGCAGGTCGCCGCTGCAGACCGGCCTGCACGACCGCCACTGCAACTGCGACTGCCTGTCATCGGCGGCACCGACTCAATGCGATCCCCACAACTGCTTCAGTCGCAGGTCGCGACCGCAGGAAGCCCGGTAGTAGTTGTAGCGCACCGGATTCTTGCGGTAGTAATCCTGGTGGTAGTCCTCGGCGGCATAGAAGGGGCCGGCGCGCTCGACCGGCGTGACGATCGGCTCCTTGAAGGGCTTGGACTTCTCCAGCGCCGCCTTCGATGCCTTGGCAGCGGCTTCCTGTTCGGCGTCGACTGCGAAGATGGCGGTGCGGTACGGGGTGCCTACATCACAAAACTGGCGGTCGACCACGGTGGGATCGATGCTGTGCCAGTAGGTGTTCAACAGGGTTTCGTAACTCACCTTGCTGGGGTCATAGGTGATCTCAACCGCCTCGGCATGGCCGGTGCCCTTGGCGGACACCTGCTCATAGCTGGGGTTGGCAACCGTGCCGCCGGTGTATCCGGAGACGGTGGCCAGCACACCGGGCACCTTGTCGAAGTCGGACTCGACGCACCAGAAGCAACCGCCGGCGAAGATTGCCTTGGCCGTAGTGGCCGGCTGCTGCGCCTGGGCCTTGGCGGGGCCCTGCGCGTTGGCAGGCCCGGGTACTGCCGAAATCGACAGTGCCACCGCCGCGATGCCGACGGCGCCGACCGCGCCGGCTGCGATCCAGTTCAACGACGGCTTCATGCGGCCTCCGGGGTGAATGCGAGCGCGACGCCGTTGTTGCAATAGCGCTTGCCGGTGGGCTTCGGACCGTCGTCGAAAATGTGGCCCTGATGGCCGCCGCAGCGCATGCAGTGGTACTCGGTACGGGGCAGGATCATCTTGAAGTCGGTCTTGGTGGCCACGGCGTTCTCCAGGGGCGCATAGAAGCTGGGCCAGCCGGTGCCGCTGTCGTACTTGGCGGCTGAGGAGAACAACGGCAGCGCACAGCCGGCGCATTGAAAAGTGCCCTTGCGCTTTTCACGGTCGAGTGGGCTGCTGCCTGCGGGTTCGGTTCCTTCGTGCCGCAACACCGAGTACGCAGGAGCCGACAGGCGCTGCTTCCATTGCGCATCGGTCAGATCGAATGGCGATCCTTTGACCGCCGGGTCGGATGCGGAAATGGCCACCCCGGCGGCGGGCGCCAGACCGAGAGCAGAGAGAAGGCTGAGCCAATGGCGACGGGTCATGAGGGTTCTCCTTGGATTGCGTGCAGCCTGTTGATCAGCGGGTTCACCGGATTCGGTGCACCGCGGGCTGCTGAGGGTGAGTCGGCGTCGGAGCCACGATATTTCAAAGGGGTTCGCAGCGACTGCTGGTGATGATGGAGCCACCTGGGGGCGAAGGGTTCCCGGCGCTGCCCGCCGCTGAACCCCACTGCCCGCGTCAAGCTGCTCCCGGGCGGGTGCCTTCGAGTTTGCTGATGATGCCCAACATGACCTCGTCGGCGCCGCCGCCAATGCTCAGCAAGCGGCCGTCGCGCCAGGCGATCGACACCGGGTTGTCTGCGGTGTAGCCCATGCCGCCCCAATACTGCAGACAGGCGTCGGTGACTTCTCGGTACAGGCGCCCGCTCTTCAGCTTGGCCATGCTGGCGAGCCGTGTCACATCGTCGCCTTGCAGCAGCCCATCGACAGCGCGCCACGTCAGTGCGCGCAAGGCCTCGACTTCGGTGCGCAACTCGGCCAGGCGAAAGTGAACCACCTGGTTGTCGAGGATCGGCTTGCCGAAAGCCCGCCGATCGCGCGTGTACTCGATGGTCCGGTCGATCACCCGGTCGAGCGTGCGCAACGCGCCGGCAGCGATCGACAGCCGCTCTTCCTGGAACTGCTGCATCTGATAGCGAAAACCCATGCCCACCTCGCCGATCACATGGCGCTTGGGCACCCGCACCCCATCGAAGAACAGCTGTGCGGTGTCGCTGCTGTGCATGCCCAGCTTGTGAATCTTCTGGCGCGTGATGCCCGGCGTGTCCATCGGCACCATGATCAGGCTCTTGTTGCGGTGGGCGCCGTCTTCGGCAGCGTCACTGGTGTTGGCGAGCAGGCAGCACCAATCGGCCTGCATGCCGTTGGTGATCCACATCTTGCTGCCGTCGATGACCCAGTCGCCGCCGTCGCTGCGGGCGCGCGTGCGGATCGCCGCCACGTCCGACCCGGCATCGGGCTCGCTGACCGCCACGCAGGCGACGGCGTCGCCGGAAATGGCGGGGGCCAGGAACTCGCGTTTGAGTTCGTCGCTGCCAAACCGTGCCAGTGCGGGCGTCGCCATGTCGGTCTGGACACCGATCGACAGCGGCACACCGCCGCAGGTGCATTCGCCCAGTGCTTCGGCCAACACCACGGCGTAGCTGAAGTCGAGGCCGCTGCCGCCGTGGGCCTCTTCGTATTTCAGTCCCAACAAGCCGAGCTGCCCCATGCGCTTGAAGACCTCGTGGCTCGGAAACTGCTCGGCGGCTTCCCACGCCAGCACGTGCGGGTTCAATTCGCGTTCAACGAATCGCAGGACCGTGTCCTGTAGCTGGCGGTGTTCGGTGCTGAGTTGCATGAATGGGTTCCGGTGGCGCTCTAGGATGCGTTGGTCTGGAGAAAACGGTTGCCGGAGGGGTGAGTTCAGGTCGCTGGCACCATGGAGTTGGCCACATGGCGGTGGCAACGAAGCTGCAACACGGATCTGAAATCGGGGCGACGCGTGCCGAGAATCCGGTTTTGGACTATTATCAAACGATAGTCTAGTAAAGGATAACCGCATGCATGCTGCCCACGCTGCCCATCGTCACGTGTCCCCGACCGAACCGGCGCTTGCAGAGCGACCCGCCGCCGGCCCGGCCGTCGATGCCACGCAGATGGGCGCCGCCGGCTTGCGCGCCTTCATCCGCATCGCCGATGCTTGGGGCTTGAGCGTTGACGAGCAGCTGAATCTGCTGGGCCAGCCGCCGCGATCGACCTTCTTCGCCTGGCGCAAACAACCTGAAAAGGCCAACTTGCCACGCGACACGCTCGAACGACTGTCGAACCTGCTGGGCATCTACAAGAGCCTGCAGATCTTGCTGCCCGATGCGGCGGCTGCCGATGCCTGGGTTCGGCAGCGCAACACCGCATCCCCGTTCGGCGGCAGCGGGGCGCTGACCCGCATGCTGGCGGGCAACGTCAGCGACCTGAACCTGGTGCGGCGCTATCTGGACGGCGTGCGCGGCGGTGGGTGGTCCTGAGCGGAACACGGCCGGTGCTCGACCCCGAGGTGCGCCGCGTGCGCTGGCAGCAGGCCTGCCGGATCGTTCCGTCCCGTTATCCGGCGATTTCGCTGTTCGACAGGGTGGCCGATGCCGATGACTTCGATGCGCTCTATGCGTTGGAGTCGATGACCAACGAGCGGGTGCGCGACGAGCTGGGGCAAATCGAACGCGTGCCGCCAGAGCAGCGTCTGTATGGCCCGGGCAGCGGGCCGATCATGGCTGCCTTCACGCACGTGAACGTGCTCGGGAGCCGGTTCTCGGCCGGGGACTACGGTGTCTTCTACGCAGCGCGCGACCGCGACACCGCCGTCGCGGAGACCCGCTACCACCACGGCGTGTTCCTGAGCGCCACGGGCCAGGCGCCGACCCACCTGCCGATGCGGCTGTACCACGTGGCGATCGACGCGCGGCTGCACGATTTGCGACCGTTCGGCCATGAATCGGTGCATGACGCCGACGACTACGGGCCGGCGCGCGCCCTCGGTGCGCGGCTGCAGGGACACGGCTCGGCGGGGGTGGTCTACCGCAGCGTGCGCCATGCCCGTGGCCAGTGCGTGGGGCTCTTCAAGCCGCGCGGGGCCAGCGCCTGTCTGCATGCGGCCTACCTGTTGTATGCGTGGGACGGGCAGCAATTCGGCGATGTGTACGAGAAGACCGCATGAATGCCGCTCAAGCGGGCCGCTATGACCGCCTCGATGCCCTGCGCGGGGTGGCGATCGTCTGGATGGCAGCTTTCCACTTCTGCTTCGACCTGAATCTGTACGGCCTGTTGCAGCCGCACCAGCAGTTCCTGTCCGATCCGTTCTGGACCCTGCAGCGCACCGCGATCGTCACGCTGTTCCTGCTGTGCGCCGGCATGGCCCAGGCCGCGGCGTTCGATGGTCGCTCAGAACAGGGGCGCTTCACGCGCGGCTTTTGGCGCCGCTGGCTGCAGGTAGCGGGGGGGGCAGTGTTGGTCAGTGCCGGGTCGGCGTGGATGTTTCCGCGCAGCTGGATCAGCTTCGGCGTGCTGCATGGCATCGCCGTGATGCTGCTGCTGACGCGCGCGGCCGCGCCGCTCGGCCGTTGGCTGTGGCCGCTGGGCGCAATCGCGTTGCTGTTGCCGCGCATGTTGGCGCATCCGTTCTTCGACAGCCGCTGGACCCATTGGGTCGGGCTCGTGACCCACAAGCCGGTGACCGAGGACTGGGTGCCGGTGCTGCCGTGGTTGGGCGTGATGCTGTGGGGCCTGGCCGCCGGGCAGTGGCTGCTGCGCCATCACCGGGGACTGGCCGCCGGTTCGATCCCAGCTGCAGCACGGCCGCTGGCGACCTTGGGCCGGTGGTCGCTCAGTTTCTACCTCCTGCACCAGCCGGTGCTGATCGGCGCGTTGCTTGGGGGCCGGTCGCTGGGTTGGTGGTGAGGGCGCTGTGATGCAGACAGGCGAGAGCGCCCGTCAAGCCGGGTCGTCGTCGTCGAGCCAGCGCGCGATCTGCGCCAGCGGTTTCTTGACGCCGGCATGCACCGGCACTTTGCAGCCGGGTTTCGGATAACCCACCACCAGCAGGATCACCGGCTTCTCGGACGGCGGACGTTCGCAGATGCGGCTCAAAAATCCCATCGGGCTCGGCGTGTGCGTCAGCGTGGCAAGCCCGGCGTCGTGCAGCGCCGCGATCAGGAAGCCGGTGGCGATGCCCACCGATTCGGGCACGTAGTAGTGGCTGAAGCGCTGCCCGTCGGCATCGATGCCGTACTTCTGCGCAAAGATCGCGATCAGCACCGGCGCTTCTTCCAGAAACGGCTTGCTGGCGTCGGTGCCGAGCAGCGCCAGCGCAGTCAACCATTCCTGCGGTGCGCGGCCGGCATAGAAGTCGCGTTCTTCGGCTTCGGCCGCGGCGCGGATGCGTTGCTTGCGCTCGGCATCGGTGATGACGCAGAAGAACCAGGGCTGCTGGTTGGCACCCGACGGCGCGCTGCCCGCTGCCAGCAGACACTGTTCGATCACCCCCCGCGGCACCGGCTGCGGGTCGAAGTCGCGCACGGTGCGACGGCGCGCGATCTGCTGCCTGAAGGCCAACGCGCGTTGCGCCATCTGCTGCGGCGGAATGTGCCGCCAGTCGCGCAGCGGCTCCATCGTCGGTTGCGGGTCGTCGGGTGTCATCTGAATGCGGGTCGGTGTCACCGCGCTGCCGGCGGCTGGGTCGGGATTGTGAAGTTGCTGGCACGGTCCTTCAGCCGGCGCGGTCCCTTAGCATGCGCGCCATGAGCAGCACGCACACCGGTTCCGAGGCCGACCCCGCGCACCACGACCACAGCCACTTGAGTGAACTCGACCTGCGGGTGCGCGCGTTGGAAACCGTGCTGACCGAAAAATCGTTCATCGACCCGGCGGCACTCGATGTGCTGATCGACACCTACCAGACCCGCATCGGCCCGCGCAACGGTGCGCGCGTGGTGGCACGGGCCTGGGTCGACAGCGCTTTTCGCGACTGGCTGCTGCAGGACGGCAGTGCCGCGATTGCGTCGCTGGGCTACCGCGGCCGCCAGGGCGAGCACATGCAGGTGGTGGCCAACACCGCCACCCAGCACCACCTGGTCGTCTGCACCCTGTGCAGTTGCTACCCGTGGCCGGTGCTGGGCTTGCCGCCCACCTGGTACAAGAGCGCGCCCTACCGGTCTCGTGCGGTGCGCGACCCGCGCGGGGTGCTGGCCGACTTCGGGGTCAAGCTGCCCGAGTCCACAGCGATCCGGGTCTGGGACTCGACCGCCGAACTGCGCTATCTGGTGCTGCCGCAGCGACCCGCGGACACCGACGGCCTGGACGAAGTGCAACTGGCGGCACTGGTGACGCGCGACTCGATGATCGGCACCGGGCTTGCAATGTCCCCGACTGCGACAACGACAGTGACGGACATCGGGGGTGCCGCCGCATGAGCTGGCCGACCCAGGCCGACCTCGGTGGGCACAAGGGTCATGGCGCCGTGGTGCCCGAAGCCGAAGGCGAGCACTGGCATGCGCCGTGGGAGCCGCGTGCGCTGGCATTGACGCTGGCGATGGGCGCCACCGGCGCCTGGAACATCGACCAGAGCCGCGCTGCCCGCGAAACGCAGCCTGACTATGCGCAGCTCTCGTACTACCGCATCTGGCTCGCGGCGTTGGAGCGGTTGCTGGCCGAACGCGGCTTGGTGGCCGCCGATGAAATCGACGCTGGCCATGCCTTGCGTGCTGGCCCGCCACTGCCGCGCCGTCTGCAGGCTGCCGATGTGCCTGCTGCGCTGGCGCGCGGCAGCACCACGCTGCGCAGCAGTGACGACCCGCCGCGATTTGCGGTCGGCGACCCGGTGCGCACACGCGCCACGCCCGCCGGCCACCACACCCGGCTGCCGGGCTATGCGCGCGGCAAGCGCGGCGTGATCGAGGCCCGGCATGGCGCGCATGTCTTCGCCGATGCGCACGCGCAAGGGCAGGGCGAGCAGCCCCGCTGGCTCTACACCGTGCGCTTCGACGGCGCCGAGTTGTGGGGCGCCGATGCAGCACCGGGGTTGGCGGTGTCGATCGACGCCTGGGACCCGTATCTGGAGCCGGCATGAATCTGTCGACGCTGGCTTCTTCGGCCATCGCTGCCGACCCAGTCGCAACCGAGCCGGTGTTTGCCGAGCCCTGGCAGGCCCAGGCCTTTGCGATGGCGGTGCACTTGCACGCCCGCGGTCTCTTCAGCTGGCCGGAATGGGCCCAGGCGCTGGCGCAGACCATCGCTGGCGCTGCACAACCCGACCCGGACGGCTCTGCTTACTACCGCCACTGGCTCGCCACGCTCGAACGCCTGGTGGCCGAGAAGGGGGCTGCAACGGCCGGCGAGCTGGCCACCTGCGCGGCAGCCTGGGACCATGCTGCCGACCGCACGCCGCATGGCGACCCGATCGTGCTTCGGACCACCGACTACGCAGCTTCTGATAACGGCGCCACCGCATGAGCAGCACCCGCGTGCTCTACGGCTTCCATGCGGTCACCGTGCGGTTGAAAACCGCGCCGGGCTCGATCGTCGAGGTCCATGTCGACACGAGCCGCCGCGACGCCCGCATGCGGCAGTTCGTGCAGCGCGTGCAGGACGCGGGGGTGAAGCTTGTCGACAGCGATGCCGAACGCCTGGCCGGTCTGGCTGGCGTGTCGGTTGGCGCCGGCGCGGCCCGCCACCAGGGCGTGGTGGCGCGCGTGCAGCCGCTGCCCGCCCGCCATTCGCTGGACGAGGTGCTGGACGAG
>JBDSMV010000335.1:0-4095 GCA_039915715.1 Rubrivivax sp.
CCACGGCGACCTGTTTGGTGGCCAGCGTCGAGGCCAGCGCCGTCGCCAGCATCCGCAAGGCCGGCGCCGCGTTAGCCCCGGCTTCGATGCCGACCTTGACATAGTCGACGCCCGAAGCCGCCACCGCCACCACCTGCTCCCGCACCGCGGGCAAATCCGACAGCGGCAGGTCGCCGATCGTGGCGCTGACCGGCAGTGTGCAGCCCTCGGCCTTCAGTGCCTCGCAGATCGCCAGTTGTAGAGCGGGCGACAGCGCACCGAGTGCACCGTTGCGCGGCTCCTTCAGATCGATCAAGCCGGCGCCGCCGCGCGCAGCCAGCAATGCTTCGTCGACACTGCGCACGCTGATCAACAGGCGCATCAGAGCCCTTCCTTCAGATCGTCCTTGGGGTCGTTCTTGAGAACTTCCCTGGTGTTGTCGTTGAGGTGGCGTTGCACCGCTTCCATGAGCCAGCCGAAGGCTTCGTGTTCGGCGGCGCCGGCGGTCTTGTCGACGGCGATCTGCAGATAGGCCATCTCGCTCGCCACCTTGCTCGGCGGCAGCATCCGCAGGCGGCTCACCAGCACCGCGGCTTCCAGTACCGCGGCCTGGGCGCGGTTCAGGCCGATGAACGGCGCGTGCTGGACTTCGTGCACTCTCGCCATGCGCAACCGCGGACGCTGGCTGTCGTCGACATGGGCCGCAAGCTGCAATTCCAGATGGCCGAGCCCGGCTTGCAGACGCACGCCCGCGATCTTCTCGGCCGGCAACATCGGCCAGTCGCGGCGCCCGGTCACGCAGCCCGCGAAGATGCGGCTGTCGACCACCGTGTTCAGCACCGCATGGCCGCTGACGACGATGTTCTCGAGCGTGGTCGACGGCTTGAAAGGCAGCAGCAGCACGAAGCCCGCTTCGTAGCGCACGCCCATCGGTGCCACATGCGGCACCCCGGCAGCTGAAACCGTGGTGATGACGGTCTCGAAGATCTGATCGTTCATCGGGACCGCGTCGTTCCTGGTGCGCACCAGGTGCTCAGATCTTCGGGGCGCGGTGCCACCGCACATCCCCAGTCGAGTGGCTGGTCCTGCACATAGCGCTTGCCGAGCCGCCATGCGATCTCGGCATGGGCCAATTCCACCCCCATGTAGAAGGCATGGCCGGCATCGCCTTCCAGCCCGAGCTGCGGCCACAGCTCGAAAGCGCCCAGACCTTCCCGCAGGCCGTCGCGGTTGTAGACCCTCAAGCCCTGTTCGCAAACCTGGATGCGGAAGTTGGGGTCGCGCACCGCCGCCGCAGTGGTTGCGATCTCGGCAGCGCTGTCGGGGAACGGGTGCCGCGCATGCACCGTCAGCAGCCCGGGGTCGATGCCCTTGGGCAGCATCCGGTGCTGCTGCGCCGCATGCATCACACGGCGCGCGCAGTCGATCTCGCGCACCGCGCTGCGGGCATGCGCGCTGACCTGCGTGGTCAGCACCGCCGCGACGTCGAGCTCGGCGCAGATGCCCAGCAGCAGCGCATGGATGCCGCTGGTGTCGGCTTCGGTCAGCTCGCTCAGGTTGCCCGTGCCCATCAGGATCTGGACCTCGGGGAAGCGTTCGCGCAGGCGCTGGTAGCGCGCGATCGAAGCCGTGAAGCCGAACGGTATCGGGTCGAGGATCGGGTCGGCCAGAAACGGCCTGCCGCGGGCGGTCATCTGCTCGATCGCCCTTGCCAGCGACGCTTCGTCGCCGGGGGTGCGCGGAATCAGCACCGGGGTTGACGCCACCTCGTCGGCGACCCACAGCGTGTCCAGGTTCAGGCTCAGCAGGTAGTCCGCACCGGCACGGCCCCCGCGCAGCAGTTCTTCGGGGTCGACCGAGTCGACGCTGACCGCCAGACCCGCGGCCTTCAGCGCTTCCACGGCGGCCGCGAGATGGTCGAAGCGGGTCTCGGGCAGGCAACCGAGGTCGATCACATCGGCGCCATCGGCGACCAAGGCCTGCGCGCGCTCGACGATCTGCGCCACGCTCAGGCGCGGTGCATCGGTGATCTCGGCAAAGATCCGCGTGCGCCAGGTGTCGAGCGCGATCGGCGTGGCCGCGCGGTCGAAGTAGTTCGGCAGATCCTTCAGTTCCTCCGGCCCGCGTTCGACCGGCAAGCCGTAATGCTGCGACAGCGCTTGCAGGTCGCCGCGGCAACGGCCGGGAACCATCATCCGGTCGGCCAGCACCGGCAGCGCGACACGGCGCCGGATCAGCTCTGCGGTCATCAGCGCCGCCACCTGCACACCGACATCGCGCAACTCCCAGGTGAAGGGCGCATCCGGCAGGTCTTGCAGCACGCGCTGCAGGCTCGGCAGGGCCAGGTGCCCGGTCAGGAAGACGATGTGTTCCAACTCAGTTCAAGTTCTTTCAGTCGTTGTTCGAGCATGGCCTCGAGTTCGTCAATCGAGCACACCACCCGGCAATGATCGATGCCCCGCAGGCGCTCGACATTGGCCAGCTCGATGCGCCGCGGCCGCAGTGTGACCCAGTCGTGCGGCGACTTCGTCACCACCACCGGTTCGGTGTCGCAAGCAAACACGATGCCTGGAATACCGAGCTTGCCGGCCTGAGCGAACATGTTGCTCGGCAGGCTGTCGCTGATGCCGAAGGCGCACTTGGCGACCGTGTTGCTGGTGGCCGGCGCAACGACCACGGTGTGATAGACCCCGTCGTAGAGCATGCCCACCGGCACGCCGCTGGCGGTCTTGTCTCTGAAGATGCGAAAGCGCGCCTTCAGCTCGGCCACCGGTTGCTTGTAGATCTCGAGCACTTCCTCGCCGGCTGCGGACAGCATCAGGTCCACCGCCGGCAGCCGCGCGGCCAGCGCCAACGCTTCGGTCAGGCCGTGCCCCGAACCCGTGATGCACCAGGCGAAACGCTGGGCCGGCGCCGCGCCTGCAGGCATCGCGTCGCCGCTTCGGTCGGTCACTCGGGGTGCGAGATCTCGATGTGCAGCTTGTGCAGCTTGCGGTACAGCGTGTTGCGGCTGACATCGAGCGCCTTGGCCACGTTGCTGACATTCCAGCGGTGCTCTTCGAGCATCTGCAGCAGCACCGCTCGCTCGTTGGCCTGGATCGGATTGAGCTTGGGCAGCTTCGGTTCGGCGTCGGCCCGATCGGCTGTCTGGGTGGGGTGGCCATCGGCGGGCGACTCGCGCCGAGCCGAAGCCAGCGCGTGCATCGGGGACGACCCGGTCGCGCGCCCGGTCGCGAGCGACGGCAGGTGTTCGCGACCGATGGTCTTGCCGTCGGCCAGTGCGGCCGCGCTGCGCAGCACATGCCGCAGCTGCCGCAGGTTGCCGGGCCAGGCGCAGTCCGTCAACAACCGGTCGGCTTCGGCACTCAGGCTGCCGTCGCCACCGCTTTCGCTGGCCAGCAGGCTGCGGATCAGCTCGCGTTTGTCGCTGCGCTCGCGCAGCGGAGGCAGTTGCAACTCGATCCCCGCCAGGCGGTAGTACAAATCTTCGCGGAAGCGGCCGTCGGCCACCCGCTGCGGCAGTTGTTGATGGCTCGCGCTAATCAGCTGGAAGTCGACCGCATGCGTCTCTTCGGTGCCGAGCGGTGTGACCTGGCGTTCGTCCAGCACCCGCAGCAGCCGCGCCTGCAGCTCCAGCGGCATGTCGGCGATCTCGTCCAGGAACAGCGTGCCGCCGTCGGCTTGCAGGATCTTGCCGCGCCGCCCGCTGCGCTGCGCGCCGGTGAAAGCCCCCGCGCTGTAGCCGAACAGCTCGGCTTCGATCAGCGTTTCCGGCAGGCTGGCGCAGTTGACGGCCACGAAGGCACCCGCGGCATGGGGGCTGGCGTCATGCACGGCGCGCGCGAAGACTTCTTTGCCCGAGCCTGTTTCGCCGCACAACAGCACGGGGGTCTGGCGCGCGATCACGCGGCGTGCGGTTTCCAGCGCCGCCACCAGCCTGGCGTCCTTGAAGGTCACGGCGCCGGGGTTCGGCGGGCTGGCCGTGCGCGCCTTCGGCGAGCTGCCGGAAGGTGCGACAGCGGCGGCAGCGGTGGTTGCCGCGGGGGTGTGCACCGGCGCACGCTGTCCTTGCGAGGCTTCGCTGGCCGGCCGCCGCGCCACGGTGAAGAAGCGCAG
>JBDSMV010000339.1:0-12675 GCA_039915715.1 Rubrivivax sp.
CCGACGATGGGCAACCTGCATGACGGCCATCTGGCATTGATCGCCACCGCGGTGCAGCAACGGGACGCGCATGCGGAGGTGGCAGAGGGCGCCGAACCGGTGGTCGCCAGCATCTTCGTCAACCGCCTGCAGTTCGCCCCGAACGAGGACTTCGGCAGCTATCCGCGAACCTTC
Source organism: Rubrivivax sp. (assembly GCA_039915715.1). Classification (GTDB taxonomy): domain Bacteria; phylum Pseudomonadota; class Gammaproteobacteria; order Burkholderiales; family Burkholderiaceae_C; genus Rubrivivax. The sequence goes on from JBDSMV010000339.1 coordinate 175, forward strand.
GATCGCGACTGCGAACAACTGCGTGCCGCCGGTTGCGACCTCGTCTTCGCCCCCGATGAAGCCGAGCTCTACCCCGAGCCGCAGGCTTGCACCGTGCGCCCGCCGCCGGCGCTTGCGGGGCTGCTGGAAGGCGAGTTCCGGCCCGGCTTTTTCGAAGGCGTTTGCACGGTGGTGCTGAAGCTCTTCAACATCGTGCAACCGCGGCTGGCGGTGTTCGGCAAGAAGGATTATCAGCAACTGCTGGTGGTGCAAAACATGGTGCGACAGCTGGCGTTGCCGATCGGGATCGTCGGTGCCGAGACGAGCCGCGCCGCCGACGGGCTGGCGCTGTCGTCGCGCAACGGCTATCTGGATGCGTCGCAGCGCGACCAGGCCACTGCGCTGTCGCAGGTGCTGCGTGGGGTGGCCCGCGAGGTGGCCGGCGGGCGCCGCGACTGGTCGGCACTGGAAGCCGAAGCGGTGCAGTCGCTGCAAATGCGCGGCTGGCATCCGGACTATGTGGCCGTGCGCCGGCGCAGCGATCTCGGTGACCCGGCGCCGGGCGACGCGCTGGTGACGCTGGCCGCGGCGCGATTGGGTGGCACGCGGTTGATCGACAACCTGGAGCTGGACACGCCTGCGTGACAGCGCTGAGGCAGCCGGACCAGGCTGCGTGCCGTCAAAAACGACAAAGGGCGCCGGTCGGCGCCCTTTGCATCGAAGCAGGCTGCGGTGAGCCCACGGTCGACGGGTTTGTGTCGGTGATCAGACCGCAGCGCCGGAACGGCGACGGCGGCTCGCCAGGAAGCCGACGCCAGCCGCAGCCAGCAGCGCCAGGCTGCCGGGCTCCGGCACGCCGGTAGGGCCACCTGGGATGGTGATCGACCCGCCACCATCTTCATAGAACACCCGGCCGAGCCGAATGCTGAACGGGTCGGCGGCAGAAGGTCCGTCGACGCTTACTTCCAGGTAGCCAAATAGGGTATTCACGCCCCTGGCAAAGCGCAAGCCGACGAAACCGCTTTGGCCGCCAAAATTGCCGCCCATTGCGCCGTTCAAACCACTGAAGTCGAAAGCGAGATCGCCTTGATCGTTGTTCGCAGCAAACAGGCTGCCTGCTCCAATGGTGTTGCCGGCCACCAACTTGCTGACCAGCGCAAAACCACTGCCTACCCCGCTGTCAGCGACTACGCTGTTGGCGGTGCCGAAGGGGAACGTGACGGTCGAGAATGAAGAGAGGGATGTCGCTGCAGCCGAGAAGACAAAATCCGTGACGCCGTTGTTGTCTACGTCCAGATTGAAGTCCGCGAAGTTCATTCCGCTGATGAACGCATTGATATTCCGCATGACCACAGACGCATGGGCGCCGGCCACCGCCCCCAGCAGGCACAAGGCCGCCGCGACACGCAAGCCGTTGTGTTTGAAGATTTGAATTCGGGTCTGGGTCATGGTGAGTAGTCCAATTTCGGGTACAGGTGCCGGGGTGGCCGAGACGGTCGGTGGCTTGACGTTAATGCAACCGCATCCGACTTGAGTCTAGGGGGTGGGCGGCTTCGTGCTCGACGTTCTGCCCCCCCTCGAATCGATGTGGTCGACGGTCGCGCTTCGTGACTTCGTTCACATTCGATGCGTTGCAAGAAACCATTGGAAACGCCGCCAATCGGCGGGGCTCCGGCCAGCAGCACGGCCGCAGCGGCCAGCTTCAGATAACCGGGTTCGCGCACCATGCCGTCGTTGCCGGTCGGGGTGGTGATGATCGATGCCAGCACCCTGACGAAGCGCCGTCGTTGGATAGATTTTCGCGACGGCTGCCGCCGCGCCGGGTCATCCGACGGGCGGGTGGGCCAGAACGCGCGCACCTGGCACGATGGCAGCCGCCATGACTCGCAAGGATTGTCCATGCCGATCGACCCGTTCTCGACCCCCGCCTCGATTCGACGAAGACTGCTGCTGCTGGGCGGGCTGATCTCGCCCTGGGCAGGTGCCAGTGCGGCCGGCGGCGCCGAAGGCCGCTTGCGACAGGGCGGCGTGGTGATCGTGTTCCGCCATGCGCAGGCACCCGGTGTCTACGATCCGCCGTCCTTCAAGCTCGGCGATTGCAGCACCCAGCGCAACCTCGATGCGGAGGGTCGCGCGCAGGCGCGCCGCATCGGTGCCTGGTTCAAGCAGCGCGGGCTGCAACCCACGCAGATGCGGTCCAGCCCCTGGTGCCGATGCATCGACACCGCCACGCTCGCGTTCGCCGACATCGGCGGCGTGCAGCCGTGGGCTGCGCTGGGATCACCGCGGATCGGCTCCGACGCCGAGAACGCGGCGGCGCTGCAAGCCCTGCACCGCGGAATTGCGGACGCACCGCACAGCGGATTCGAGGTCTGGGTGACCCACAGCTTTGTGCTGTCGGCCTTGGTCGGCAGTGGCGCCGGCTCGGGAGAGGGGCTGGTGATGTCAGCCGATGCTGCTGGCCTGCCCCAGGTGCTGGCGCGACTGCCGCCGTTGTGATCGAACGTGGCCGGTCGATCCACGCGGCTGTCTTGCGTGCCATGCTTGCCGACCTGCACACGACAGCCGAAGGAATTTGCCGATGAGCGTTCCCGCGCAAGGCGCCCGCAAACGCCACCTGCTGGCACTCGACCAGGGCACGTCCAGTTCGCGCAGCATCGTCTTCGACGATCAGGGCCAGATCGTGGCGATGGCGCAGCGTGAGCTGCCGCAGATCTACCCGAACCCCGGTTGGGTCGAGCACGACCCGATGCAGATCTGGCAGACCCAGCTCGACACTGCGCGAGAGGTCTTGCAGGAGTCCGGCATCGGCGCCGGTGGCATCGCCGGAATCGGCATCACCAACCAGCGTGAAACCACGCTGCTGTGGAACAAGAAGACCGGCCAGCCGCTGTGCAACGCCATCGTCTGGCAGGACCGCCGCGCCGAGCCCACCTGCGCCGCGTTGCGTGAGCGCGGGCTGGCCGACACCATCCGCGCCAAGACGGGGCTCGTGATCGATGCCTACTTCTCAGGCACCAAGCTGAAGTGGATGCTGGACCATGTGGACGGTGCCCGCGCTGCGGCCGAGCGCGGCGAGCTCTGCTTCGGCACGATCGACAGCTGGCTCATCTGGCAGCTGACCGGCGGCGCCGTGCATGCCACCGATGTCAGCAACGCATCGCGCACGATGCTGGTGGACATCCACACCAACCAGTGGGACGACGAACTGTTGGCGCTGCTGGACATCCCGCGTGCTTTGCATCTGCCCAAGGTGCTGCCGTCCAGCCACCGCTACGGCCACACGTTGCCCGATCTGCTGGGGGCAGAACTGCCGATCTCCGGCGTGGCCGGCGACCAGCAGAGCGCGCTGTTCGGGCAGGCCTGCTTCGAGGGCAGAGATGGCGCTGCCGGCGGGCTGGCCAAGAACACCTATGGCACCGGTTGCTTCATGCTGATGCCGATCGGCGACCGGTTTCACACCAGTGCCAACGGCTTGCTGACCACCAGCGCCGCACAGGTCGACCGGCGGCCGAGATACGCCTTCGAAGGCGGTGTCTTCATCGGCGGCGCGGTGGTGCAGTGGCTGCGCGACGGCCTGGGCGCCATCGACAGCAGCAGCGATGTCGAAGCGCTGGCGCACAGCGTGCCCGACAGCGGCGGCGTGGTGTTCGTGCCGGCCTTCACCGGCCTGGGTGCGCCGTACTGGCATGCCGATGCGCGCGGCGCCATCCTCGGCCTGACCCGCGGCAGCACGGTGGCCCACATCGCACGCGCCGCGCTGGAATCGATCGCCTTTCAAAGCGCGGCGCTGCTGCAGGCGATGAGCCGCGACGCAGTGGCCGCCGGTGCGGCAGCGGTGTCGGAACTGCGGGTCGATGGTGGCGCCTGCGCCAACGATCTCTTGATGCAGTTTCAGGCCGACCTGCTGGGCATCCCGGTGGTGCGGCCGCAGGTCACCGAAACCACCGCGTTGGGTGCGGCCTATCTGGCGGGGTTGGCGACCGGCATCTGGAGCGGGGTCGACGAACTGGCGTCGTTGTGGAAGGCCGAGCGCAGCTTCTATCCGACCCTGTCGTATGCCCATGCCGAAGAGCGGATGCAGCGCTGGGAGCACGCCGTGCGGCAGAGCACAGCGGTGTGAGGCGAAGTTTTCTGGTGATGCTGCAGGACGCGGACTTTGGCGCGTTGGGTGTTGGTCGAAAGGGTCCGGGCCGTGCGACCCGCCAGTCATGTTGCAGGATTGAAGCCGGGTGGCAGGGCGTTCGGCTGGTGGCGGGTATCGACTGACTGTTGTCTATGCGCGTTGAATATGGGCTACAGACTGTTAACGGTCAGCCAAAATTGGCTCACCTGCGCCTCCTGGCGACCCAGAGGAGACATACGCTGCCTTGAACTCGTCGCCACGAAGCAGCCGGTCGGGATCGACATGGCCCCTCGAAGGTGTCCCCTCAGCACAGGGGCACACACCGGTGGGCGGCGCTCCGAGCGATTGAGGCGAAGCGCGCGGCTTGAGACCGTCGAGGTCGCAGCCTCGGGAGCCTCGTGTGCAAGCCATTGGCCGGCATCCCAGAGGGCGCCGGATGACGCCGCGGTCCACTACGAGCGCGGCCGAACCGAGCAGACCACGCCCTATCGCCGGGTGTAGCGATGAAACGGTGCAGCAGCACATCGACACCCTTCCTCAAACAGGCTGAGGCCGCAGCCGGCGCCGACCTGCCCCAACTCGTGAAGACGAGTTCGATACCTTGCTATAGCGCGGCATCCTGGCCCTCTACTTCCTGCGGCTGCTCTGTGGCGACTGGGTCGGTCGCCGTGGATGACGCCCTTTTGGGCTGCGGTCGACCTCTAACGAACCCAATCAACTCATCAGGGCGTTCGGAAGCCCTGCCGTGGACCCGGCAATCCGGCTGGGCTGGGCATATCGCCAAAACCGGCGTGATCCGGGCGGGTTCCGATCCAGGTCAGAACATCCTTGACCCATTCATCGCCTGGATCCTTAAGTTCCGCAAGCATGAAACCCTGCATCTGCTGACCGCCCGTCTTGAGCAGCTTCTTCAGCTGTGCGATGCCGGTGATGCCCTTCTTGATGCGCGGGTCCAGGCCCATCAATTGCAGTGCGTCGTCTACCAACGCCAGAACCGCATCGGATGTGACCTTGCCGCTGAGCGCCAGGTACAACGCATGGTGCTGCCCACTGTCCAGCAGCCTCAGCCGCCGCGCGAACTCGATCGCAGCAAAGTGCTTCAACTGGCCGTGGCCCTTCCCGTCGCCGGTGGCACCCATCTCGACCATCAGTGGCGCTACCAGCATCGCCAGCACCGTGTTCAGGTTGCCACCGTAGTTGCGTATGACCGCGCGAAGCTCGGTGCCGAACTGCTGGGCAATCTTGCGCTGGCCAAGCGTCCGATCGGAGGCGGACATCTTGTCAACGGGTCCCGCCTTCGACCTTTGAAGCCTCTCGTGCAATTCGGATGCGTGCTCCAGGCTGAGCTGGTGCATCCGGTCGCGCAGCGGTTCAGCACGACTCCGGTCGCCGGCAACGGCATCGAACTGGCGAGTGCAGGATTCCAAGGCTTCCTGATGGCGTACGGTCAGATCGAGCAGCTCGGGATCGGTGGCTGACAGTTCGCCCTCCGCGTCGTTGCGGTGCTTTCGGGCCAATTCACAAAGCTGCTCTCCCATCTCCTGCGGCGTTCTCGAATCGTGAAATCCGGTTTGCCTGCCGCCGAAGATCTTCTCGACCGCAACGCGCGCGAGCAGCTCCAGGTTGCGCATTTCCAGACCGAGTATGTCTGCGTACTGCCCCTGACTCAGACCGGCCAGCGGACCTTCGAGCGCCTCGCGCTCGCCATTCGACAGGTCGATGGCCAGCACCTGCAACAACGCACGTTCTTTGATCGATCGGTCGAAGAGTGCAGGTTCTTCTGCCAGGAACTGCTTGATCCGGTCTTCGACCTTCTCCGGTGGCTCGTGCCTGCCGAAGTAGTCGACCGACTTCCGGCCCGCCACCAACTTGACGATCATGCGAACGTCATGACCATACGGATCGGTGTGAAACACCACCGGAAGGTGGCTGCGCAGCAAAACCAGACGCTCGAAGACCCTGTCGCCGTTCATGCCCGGCTCAAGGTCGATGTCCATGCTGACGACGCCGCGCATGTGCGGCGTCCAGGCCAGCAGAAAAGCCTCGCCGCTTGCATAGCCGCAGGCGCGGATCCCTTGCAACATGAAGCCGCGAACCTTCGAGTCGCGGGCGCCGTCGTGGTCCTCGACCACATGAACCTGCGGTAGCAGCTTCTCGTCAAGCACCCGCATGCGGCTTCTCCTGATCGGGTTGATACGGGAGATCGATGCGCATGACCGTGCCCTGTCGGCTCGAACGGATGACGGAGATTTCGCCGTCCATGCGTCGCAGCGAGCGCCGGCACATCCACAACCCGAGGCCACGTCCGTCGTTGCGGTCGGTCCAGCCTTTCTCGAACATCTGCTCCCATCTGTCGGATGCAATGCCGCTGCCGCGATCTTCGACAGTCAGGTGCAAGCGCTGACCGTCGACGACGTCGTTGACCGTCACGTGGCGTTTCACTAGTGGCGTCTCGACCATCCATTGCAAGGCGTTGTCGATCAGGTTCAAAAGCACATGCAGCACGCTCAGGCGGGGCAAGCGCAACAGCGGCAGCGCCGGGTCGACCTCGTTGACCAATCGGGCGTTCAGCATGCCCGCCTGTTGCGTACGCAGCATAAAGGCTTCGTCGACGATACGGCGCAGATCGCAGGTCTCGAGTGCCATGTCGCCTTTCACGTGCTGCGTGAAGTCGTTGATCTCGCGATGCACCTGATCGGTTTGCTCCCGAATGGCCCGCAATTCCACTTCCATCGGGGCACTCAGCGCATCGCCAGCGGCGTACTTGAGATTCAAGGCCAATTGGGCAATGGTCGTGATCTCGGTTCTGAGTTCGTGCGTAAGATGCATGGCCAGCTCGCCGATGAACTGCGAAGTGCCCTGCTCTTGCAACTCGGCATGCAGGCTTTCGATCTGCTGCTGCCGCTGTTCGCTGTCGGTGATGTCCTCGCTGCTCAGCAGCCAGCTCGTGCTGCCATGCAGGGCCGTCGCGCGAACCTGCGCAACGCGCAGACTACCGTCCGGGCGCACGAACTCGACCCGGTATCCCTCGCCGCTCATCTTTCCGGCCAGGATGTCGTTCAGGTGAATCTTGCGCTCTTCATGCGCCCGCTCGGGCCAGAACCGGTAGGGCGGTGGCATACCGACCAGGTCCACGCGCTCGACACCCACCAGATCGCAGAAGGCGTGATTGACTGCAGTGATTCGACCGTGCATGTCGATCACCCGCATGCCGACCGGCGACGCTTCTACAGTGGACTGCAGCTCCTGCCGGTGGCGCCGAAGCTGGTGGGCGTTCCATGCCACCGTGGCCAAGCCCAGCAGCATCAGCACCAGCAACAGCGACGCGAGCCCCTTGCGCTGGGCCAGGTCGTCGCCGACCGCCACTCGCAGTCCGTGTGCCTGACGGATGGGGATCCCTTGTTCGTTGTCCTGCTCGCCCAGGACCTGCGGCAGCGACGAGCCGTCGGCACCCGCCGCATCCGGTCGGTAGCGCAACAGCAGCAGGGCGCCATCGGTTTTACGCACCGGCACGATCTGATCGATGCCGGTGCCGTCACCCTGGGCGACGGCATAGGCGTCGCGCTGGCTCTCGGCAGCCTCGCGCAGCCGGGCCCGTGTGAGCGCGGGCAGCGGTGCCAGACGCGATTCGGGTGCGTCGACCGACACGGCCTCGGCTGTGCCGCTCTCGCCCGATGCCGGCAGCATCCACACTTCGACGAGCGAGGGCAGACTCTCGCGGCAAGTGCTGGCCAGCGGACGGATCTTTTCGGCGACCACGGAAAAATCGCCGTTCGCGCCGGGGTTCGGCATGCGAAAGCCGGCCCACACAACCGCCATGCCGCCGCCGCAGGTCAAGCCTTTTTCCAGCACCCGCGACCACGCTTCGGCGGCTTGCTCTGCCTGCACCTGCTGCCGCGCCCGAATCCCGGCACGCTCCGCAGCGCCGGGCCAGCCCGTCGGGTCGACCGACAGGCGGTCCCAGACCATCGCCAGCGCCAGCAAAGCGGCCAGCGCAAGTACCGCGATGCCCAGCAGCAGTCCCGACTGACCCGGTCGTTTCATCGGCGGCGCTGGGTGAGCTGGCGTTCGGAGGTCATCAAAGACAGGTGTTGGCTTGCCAACCCGGAACGCTGGCATCGGGGTCGAATCGACACCACTTGCGGTGGTTCGGCAACTGGCAGAGACGGGCCTGCACCTCCGGGTCCTTCAACAACTTGACCACGGCGCCCAGCGCGGTGCACTTCTGCCGCTGAACCGCATTGGCCCGCGGCGAAAAGTCGTACGACATCAACAGCGCGCGAACCGCCAGGGTTTTCACATCGGCGCGACTGTCTTCGCGGTCGAATGCCCATGGATAGCTGCGGCGCTCGATGCGAGCAGGCTCATAGAACACCGGCGAGACACCTGCAACGCTGGCAGCACGCAGGTCGGTTACCGACAGTGGCATGAATTGAATGGGGTCCAGCGGGTGCGCTGGATGATGGGCCAGGCGCTGCACCGCACGAAGCAAGCCGACAGGCTGCCCGGCCACGATCACCATCGCTTCCGCTTCGCCGACGATCACACTGCACAGCGCTCGGGTCGGCGCCATCGTCTGCACCGTAACTGTCGGCGGCCTCGGCGCCTCCGCGCCAGCAAGCAGCTTCGGTTGCGGCTCGTCGCCCCCCGGCTCCATCCCGGCCAGCTTCAGCAGCCGGCGGGTCGTGTAAGCGCTTCCGTCGGAGCGGTCAGATACCAGCACGCGCCGGCCCTTCAGGTCGGCCAGACGAAGCAAGGGCGTGTTGCCAGTCAGCGTGGTGCGCCTCGACAGCACATGCACCTCTTCCTGGTACAGCGACATCACCATGCGCACCGAGCGCTGCTCACTCGCCTTGACCGCCTCCAGCGCATCGGCCTGCGCGAACACCAGCGCCATGTTCCGCTTCGACACTACCGTTGACAGATTCTGGAAGGTGCCCTTGGTTTCGATGTTCACCAGCGGCACGCCGTGGGCATTGGCCGCCTGCGCCAAATTGGATGCCACCTCGTAATAGGTCTGGCCGCGCGGGCCGCTGCCCATGCCGATGTCCGGTGGCACCGGATCGAGCGCCTGCGGCACAACCGCCAGCGCAGAGCCCGAATCGGTCGCCAACGTGTTCAGGCATTCCTTCATTGTCAGCGGCGGCGCAGGGGGTGGGTCTTTAAAGATTGCGGCCACCCCGACCAGAAGACCTGCCAATGCGAGCCCGCTCCAGATCTTTGACCTGGCGGGCCAACGCCACAGCGAGTACGTCGCCAAGCCGAGCAACAGCAGCCCGGTCCCGAGCAACGCCCCGTCGAGTCGAAACCAGCTTGGTATCCCGTTCATAGCGTTTCCCCGCTTGCACTTGCCGCCAGGGCCGACATCGCCGGTCGCGCGGTCCCAGTTCAAAACACGCAGCCACAGGCAGCGTAGTCCATTGCGCTGACCCGGCGTCTATGTGCGGCGCCATGTACGTCCTGTGGTTCGGCGCCGGCATGCTGGGGGCGTTGTCAGATCGGCTCGGTCGGGCTGTCATCTCGCAACGCCAACCGCTGGGAGCCTGCCATGCACAAGCTGATCACGAACCTGGGATTGACGGTCGAAGCCGCCGAGGCGCGGCGCGACAAGCTGATGACGGTCCTGCAGTGGGCGTTCGTCGCGGCAGTCGGACTCGTCATCGCACCGCTCGCCTTCGCGATGCTTGCCAGCGTCACCGCCTTGGTTCTGGTCGGCGGCATGGCGGCGATGGCGGTCGCCTTCGGGCCGGTTCTTGCAATGAAGCTGGCCAACCGCCGGATGTCTGCGTTTCTGGCAGAAGCCAGCGCGCATCCGATGCCGACACTCGAAAACGAACTGCTGCGACGCCGGAGCGCCATCGGCCAGGCCGGCGAGCGGTTGAAGTCGAGCCTGGCGCAGGTAGGAGGGTTCGTCGATCAGGCGGAGGAAGCCGCACGGCGGTACCCCGACGCGGCCGAACGGTGGCACCAGCGCGCGGCCAAGGCGCAGGCGCTGGCAGAAGCCAAGAAGCGCGCCTACCTGCTAGCCTGCAAATCGGTGGAGGAGTTCGAGCGGGTGGTCGAGCGCTGCCGTGTCGAGTCGAGGCTGGCCACTGTTGAAGCCGCTGTCAACGAGTCGCTGCATGACGCACTGGGCACCCCCCTGAATGCACTCGGCGCCTCGACCGCAGTCGAAGCGGTAATCCAACGGATGAACGAAGCCTTCGCTGGGCTGGAGATCGCATTGCTGGCCGAAGAGGCCACCGGCTCCGATAACGGCCATCGCAGGGGATTCGAGTCGGCATCGTCGCACCGAGCCGAGCGCCTGCCACAGCATTGACGGGAGGCGGGCGATGAGATTCCGATGGGTCGCAGCGCTCTTGCTGGTGATCGTCACCGGCAGCCTTTACATGGGGTCGGCCGTGACCTCCGACACGAGCACGCAACGCCCGGCAGATGCAGACGCGAATACCAGCGGCTATCTGGTCAGCCCACCATGAAGTCCGCAGACGCTGGACTGGTGGACCCTCTTCCCACACTCGAAGGAGCATTCGAATGAACCCAGGCGTCACGCTTTCTTTCCGTGCCATTGCAGTGACCTTGGCGCTCATTTCCAGCAGCCTGCAGGCTCAGCAGTTGGTGGTTGCTACCGGGGAGGCCGGCAACACCTACGATTTGATGGCGAAGCAGCTGGGGCAAGCTTGCGAGCGTGATGCTGGCAGAACCATCGTCAGCAAACCGTCCAGCGGATCGATGGACAACATCGACCGGCTCCTCAACAATGAAGTGCCGGCAGCCATGGTGCAGACCGACGTGCTCCGCTATCGGCAAAGCCGGGACGACCTGAGCCAGATCAAGGCGCTGTTCCAGCTCCACCCCGAGGAAGTGCATGTGCTGGCACTAAGCGGGACGCGCAGTTTCGGCAAGGTGCCTGCGGTTGACGGCTTCGCCGGTATCCCTGGGCTCGGTGTTCCGTTCAACACCCTTGCCGATCTGCGGGGGCGCAAGGTCGGTGCCTGGGGCGGCAGTCTGGTGACAGCGCAGGTCATTCGCCTGCAGGCTGAGATTGACTTCCAGCTCGTCGAGTTCGCCGACGCCGCCGCTGCGCTGAAGGCGTTGACGGACAAGTCCGTCGATGCCTTGGTCTCGGTGGGCGGCAGCCCTCAACCGTGGGTGCAACGCCTGGACCGTCAGTTTCGATTGGTTCCAATCGCAGAAGCCGATGCGCTAAAGCTCAAGAGCTTTTATCGGCGCGCGAAACTCAGCTACGGCAACCTCGGACAGACTGGCGTTCAAACCGTGGCCACCGACGCCGTTCTGGCGGTCCGCGACTACAAGACACCGGCCATGTCGGCGATGCTGCTCTGGGCTCGTGGCTGTTTTTCAGAGCATCTGGCCGAGTTGCAGGAAACGCCCGGTACACAGGCCACTTGGCAAAAGATCGACTCGTCGATCGGCCCCAACTGGTCACCGTATATCGGTACCAAGGCGAAGGCAACCGATGTCAAAGCCAAAGTCGCTCGTCGCTGAGCGCTCATGTCTTCCGTGCGCGCATCACCGCCCAGTGCGGCTGAGCTGGGCAAAGCTGCTCAAGCGGGTGTTCGAGGTCGGCGATTGCCACGTAAATGAAGGCGCTAGCGCATTGGCAAGCCATGCGAAAGGCTACCTTTAAGCGGTCTTTTGGGAAGGCCCGCTCATGTTTAGGGTTGTCGGACACCTGCCCGCGCACGCCGCAATGCCGCGGGTCGCACCGACCTGAGGGCAGGTGTCGGACAAGCCTCGGGGGAGGAAACCGCGGGGCATGCCGCGGTGGTGCTCAACCGCGCGGTCTATGGCGTTTGCGTGCGCCGAAGCCGGTAAATGCGTCGGCCATCGGAGGGTGCGAGCGCTCGGGGCCATTGCCGCCAACGATCGCAGCGTCGTGTGCAGTCGTTTGCGAGGAGTTTGCAGGCCGGGAATTGCCGTGTTGGCCGCCAGCGGCGCAGCACCGCCTGGCCGACGGCTCCATCGAGCAGTGCCGGCAAACGTGTGGCGTATCGAATGCAGCGTTCATTGCCCTGGCTGTGGTGGTGCGCGGATTGATTGGCCGCGGGTGAAGGTCTGCACGATGAGCAGCGCGCGACCGCAGTGGCGACAGACGAAGGTCGGCGGCTTGATTCCCGCGTTCTCGTCGTTGCTGGCTGCCGGCTCTGGCTTGGGCGCGCTCAACAACTCGCGCGCCAGCGCCAGGCTTGCCTTGCGGCTGCCGTTGGCCAGCAGGCCGTAGTGGCGGATGCGATGGAAGCCACCGGGCAGCACATGCAGCAGGAAGCGGCGCATGAATTCCTCAGGCGCCAGCGTCATGGCCTTGTAGCGCGTCTGGCCGGATGCACCAACAGCGGCGCCCTCCTTGACGCGATAGTCCTTCCACCGGAACG